>CAZMRH010000163.1:0-4008 GCA_964568705.1 uncultured Lachnospiraceae bacterium | reverse complement strand
AACACGCGGAGAGCGTGCTTTTGACTGAGCGGGTGAGCCTTCGCTTACAGCTTCCCCAGAAGGGGGCTTCGGGGGAAAGCCTTCCCCCTGAACGGCTTTTGGTTACTTTTCTCCGCAGAAAAGTAACAAGAAAAAACCCGTCATGGGTATCAGCATAGTCACGCTTTAAGCAAAGCGGGTTGGTGTCCGAACAACACCGCATACATTGGTACTCAAAGGAAACGAAGAATCCATCATGGGCATAAGCAAATAACAGATACATACCTACCCCGGAACATTATAACGAACATGAATAATATATTTAAGGTGAAAAAATGAGTAAGAAGAACATCCAAGACAGCAAGAGCATTGAATTCCCGGACCAGAAGATAGTGCCGATAAATATGGAGAAGCGCGTGCAGAAGGCGTTTCTCGAATATTCCATGTCGGTCATCATCAGCCGCGCGCTCCCCGATGTGCGCGACGGTATGAAGCCCGGTCAGCGACGTATCCTCTACGCGATGTATGAGGACAACCTCACGCACGCAAACCCGTTCCGTAAATCCGCGACGACGGTCGGCAACGTGCTCGGACGTTATCATCCGCACGGTGACGCGGCGGTGTACGGCACGATGGTGCGTATGGCGCAGGATTTTTCGCTCCGCTATCCGCTGATAGAGGGTCACGGCAACTTCGGCTCGGTCGACGGTGACGGCGCGGCCGCATACCGTTATACAGAAGCGAGACTTTCGCGTATCGCCGACGAGATGACGCGCGATATGGAGAAGGATGTCGTCGACTTCAACCCGAACTTTGATAACAGACGACGCGAGCCGGCGATACTGCCCAGCCGCTTCCCGAATATACTTGTCAACGGCTCGGTCGGAATCGCCGTCGGTATGGCGACGAACATCCCGCCGCATAACCTGCGCGAGGTGGTCGAGGGTACGCTGTACCTTATGGACAATCCCGACGCGACGGTGAATGATTTGATGCAGTACATCAAGGGCCCCGACTTCCCGACCGCCGCGACTATCTACGGCACTGCCGGCATCCGTCAGGCTTACGCTACCGGACGCGGACGCGTCATGGTGCGCGCAAAGGCTCAGGTCGAGGAGGACGAGCACCGCATCATCGTTACCGAGATTCCGTATCAGGTCAACAAGAGCATGCTGACAGAATCCATCGCCGACCTTGTCAAGGAGAAGCGCGTTGACGGCATCACCGACGTGCGCGACGAATCGGGCAAGCAGGGTATGCGCATCGTCATCGAATACCGCCGCGACGCGAACGGTCAGGTCATACTCAACCAGCTCTACAAATACACCCAGCTTCAGGACACCTGCGCGATGAACATGCTCGCACTGTCGGGCGGTCAGCCGAAGATAATGGGACTCAAGGAGATACTTCAGAATTACGTCGACTTTCAGGAGGACATCATTGTCCGCCGCACGACGTTTGAGCTGAATAAGGCGCTGAAGGAAGCGCACATTCTCGAGGGCTACAAGGTCGCCATCGACAACCTTGACATCGTTATAAACATCATCAGAAGCTCGCCCGACATCCCGACGGCAAAAACAAACCTCATGGCGCGCTTCAGCGGGGACAATAAATCGGAGGGTGAGCTTGATCTCGAGGCGTTCGCCGCCGCTGACAGCTACACTCTGTCCGAGGAACAGGCGCAGGCGATAGTCAGCATGACGCTCGGACGTCTGTCGGGTCTTGAAAGAAAGAAGATCGAGGACAGGCTTGTCGAGATCGTCGGTGAAGTCGAGAAACTGCGCGCGATACTTGCGGATAACGCGAAGGTACGCGCTATCGTCCGCGAGGAGATGACGGAGATCGCCAGAAAGTACGGCGACGACCGCAAAACGGAGATAGCCGAAAGCCACGATGAAATCGAGCTTGAGGATCTAATCGAGCGTCACCGCTGCGTCATCACACTGACGCACGGCGGATACATCAAGCGTCAGAGAGCGGATAACTATACGGCTCAGCGCCGCGGAGGCAAGGGCAAGCTTGCAATGGGCACGAAGGAGGAGGACTACACCGAGCGCGTGATAGTCGCCAACAGCCACTCACTCTTACTTTTCTTCACGAATCTCGGACGTGTCCACGCGACAAAGGCTTACCGCATACCCGAGTCGTCACGCACGGCGAAGGGAACGAACGCGGTCAACCTCATGGAGCTGTCCGAGGGCGAAAAGGTGACGACGATAATCGAAGTTGAGCATTTCGCGGACGAGGATTACCTTGTGATGGTCACCAAGCTCGGAGTAATCAAGCGCACGCCGATGTCGGAGTACGTTTACCAGCGCCGCGGCGGCAAGATCGCAATCAACCTTGACGAGGGCGATGAGCTTATCTTCATCGCACGCACGGCGGGAGTATCGGATATAATCATCGCAACGAGAAACGGTCTTGGCGCAAGATTTGCCGAGGAGAGAGTATCGGTAGTCGGCAGAACGGCGAGAGGCGTACGCGGCATAAAGCTCAAGGCGGGCGACTATGTGGTAGGCGCGGCGCTCATTGAAAACAACGATGAGTGGCAGAGTGAAAACAAGCTCATCATGATATGCGAAAACGGCTACGGCAAGAGAAGTGAGTGCTCGGACTTCGGCTCGAAGGGGCGCGGTAATCAGGGCATGATATGTCAAAACGTGACCGAAAAGACAGGCTCGCTCTGCGGTATCGGAACAGTCGCGGCGGGTGACGACTTAATGCTCATCACCGACACGGGGACGATAATCCGCACGTCAGCCGACGATATCCCCGTTTACAGCAGAACGGCAACGGGAGTTATAGTTATGCGCACGAACGACGACGCGAAGATAGTCAATTTCGCGGTGGCATCGCGGCGTGAGGATGAGGAAGCCGAAGCGGCGGCACTTCTCGGCGACGAGGGGCTTGAGGACGCCGACATAATGCCGGACGACGAGGACTTCGACGGTGAGGACGACGACGAAGCTGAAATCGACGCATTGTCGGGCGACGACGGTGAGGACGACGACGAATAAACAATTTGATTACGACGGCAGCGGGGAAGACAAATAAAATATGTGAGGATTAACAATGAAAATGAGGCGAATATTCAAGAGGATAACAACGGTACTGACGATGATAATGACGGCTGCGGCGACGGCTACGGGCGTGTCGGCGGCTGACAAGGTGTACGGCAGCGGCGAGATGAACGACGCGGGCATATCGACGCTTCTGTCGGATGTGAACTCGGTGATAATGCTGCCGATAATCGTGATTCTGACGGTGGTGCTTCAGGTGCTCATCATCAAAAAGGTGACGCATCTGAAGAACGTCAACTTCATCTGTCTTGTATCAAGCATCGCCACGCTCGGCTCATACATCGTTTCGGTGATATTCTCACTTGTTGTGTTCAAGTTAAGCGGCGGCAGCTTCGGCATATTCCAGCTCGGCGCGAGCGGCATGTTCAACGTGTTCAGCGCGTCGAACCTGCTCATCTGTCTGCTCGTGACCGTGCCTGTGCTGTACTATGGGCTCAAGAATTCGTACCGCTCCAAGAGACGCCATGAGATATCCGTAAAGCATCATCAGACGCATCATCACCATGCGGATGACGGCGACGCGAAGCCGGCAGCGGATGCCGCGGTAAAGGAAGTAAAGGAAGTAAAGACCAAGTCGCTGTTTGTTCAGTCCCTGACCAAGTATAAGAAACTGAAACTTGCGATACTGTACTCCGTCATCGCAACGGCGGCACTCGATTTCGTGATACAATTCTTGCTCGACCTCGTGAAGAAGGGGTAACCGATTTTTTCCGCGACGGGCGAATGCCCGTCATGGAAAAACGCGAGACCTAGTCTCGCGGGGATGCGATGCGAGGGACCTGTCCCTCGCGCTCCCGATAAGGGCTGACAGAACAAGGCGCAGCTTATAGCGTCAGGATTATGACGTTCATTTACCGACAGACGAATGTGATGCTTACTCCGAATGCGATAGCACGCAGACGTGCGCGTGCCGCTTACCGACGCAGACTTTGTATGCAAAGATAAAATT
>CAZMRH010000162.1:0-4033 GCA_964568705.1 uncultured Lachnospiraceae bacterium | reverse complement strand
TATGGCGTTCGGTGAAAATGAGCTGGGCTGGGAGTACCCGGAGCTGTTCATCCGCGATTACGGCAAGCTCATTGACGAGGTCAGAAACGGGCGCGGCGATGCCCGGATATACATACTTTCGCTTTTTCCGATCACACGTGAGGCATCTGTAAAAGACAAGTATTCGGTCGATCGCGACCGCATAGTGCGCTATAATCAGCTTCTGACGGAACTGGCGGCGGAGAAGTCGGCGACCTACGTTGACCTGATGACGCAGCTTGCTGATGCCGACGGTTATCTTCCGACAGACCTTGCCCGTCCCGACGGCATTCATCCCGGACGCGGCGCGACTGAAATCTGCCGCAACTACATTTTTGAGAATTACGGCGTGGGATAGGGAAACGCGGCTTTTTAAAGCCTGACATAAAACTTTAAAGGGGCTTATGGGGATACAGTTTCATGCAATCTGCAAGTGAAACTCCCCACAAGCCCCTTTTATAATTCTGACTTCTTCAAAAAGCGCGGTTCAGCGTGACGGTCGGTGCGTCGCTATGTTTCAGTGAATCAAATTATTGTAATTCTTTGTGTGCGATTTCGGTATAGGTGAGCTTGCCGCGTATGTGTTCCGACTTCATCAGGATGACGCGCGTGACGGTCATAGAAGCATGCATAACATCGGCATGTATCACGGTGTCGGAGACCACCTCGCGACCTATCGTGATATGCGGTTTGAATGGTTTTCGGTCATAACCGACTCCGGCGCGGTCGAGATTCTGACGCAGCTCGGAGGAAAGGGATATGAGCGCGGGATTCTTTTCGATTCCGACATAGTAGATGTCGTCGCCGCGTCCCTCGAGGATGCCGGTATCCGACAGAGTAAGTGTAAAGGGAGACACCGTAAGTGCGGCAAGTGCCGCCTGGGCTACCGATGCACTTCTCACTTCACCGACAAACGCAAGCGTCAGGTGCAGGTTTTCCGGACGCGAGAAGTTGCCGGAAATCGCCTTATTGCGCACGTCGCTTATCGCTTTTTTCAATGCCGACTTCATCTCATCGGAAAAATTTATCGCGTAAAACAGTCTCATGATGACCTCGGATAATTATTATTTTACAGTTGCATAATTTGCGGCGTGGATTTAGCCGCATAATCAGTGATGCGAATATATTTCACGCATCAGCGCAGCGGTGGCATCATCCGCGACGGGCGAAAGATCGCAGCCGTATTTGACAAGCTCTCGCGCGTATGTCGAACTGAGGTGCGAGTACTTCTGGTCTGCGGGAAGAAATACGGTTTCAAGACGTTTGTCGAATTCTTTCATTATCGCTGCGATCTGACATTCGTAATCGAAATCGACCGCCGTGCGAAGTCCGCGTATGATGTAGGTGACTCCGCGCTCTTTTGCAAAATCAACTGTCAGCGACTGCCAGAGCGCCGCTTCGACGTTTGTTATCCCGCTTGACTTCAGCGGCATAAGCGAGCTTTCGAGTATTTTCAGCCGTTCGTCTGGCGTGAACATCTCACCTGACACCGCTTTTTCGCCGTTCGACAGAATCACCGCGTACACCTTGTCGAAAAGGCGCGCCGCCCTGCCGATGATATTGACGTGACCGAGCGTCACCGGGTCAAAACTGCCCGTCATCATTGCGATGTGCTCACTCATCGTCACTCACCTCCGAAGGCTCAAGAACCGTGATTCTCGTTCTGCCGTAAGCGTTCGACTTTACGACGCGGTACTTCGCCATCGTCGCGCTGTCGTCGAGAAATACGTCACGCAGTACCGCTGCATCGGTATCCTCGTCGGACTCACGCTTCTTACCGCGCTTTTTCGGTACGGGAGTGTCGTTTTCGCATACGATGAGCGTGTGCGGCTTGAGTATGCCGGAATCCGTGAGCCGCTCAAGTGCATCGGCAGTAAAGCCCGACGCGTACGGCGGATCAAGGAAGATGATGTCGTATTTTTCACGTCCCGAAGCACCGCGCAGGAATGATTTATAGTCGCATGTCGAAATTCTGCATTTGCCGAACAGATGAGTCTTTTTTGCGTTCTGTATTATGATGTCGCCTGCTTGACGCGACTCGTCGATGAAGGTCGCCGACTCGGCACCGCGGCTGAGTGCCTCAAGTCCGAGCTGACCGCTTCCGGCGAATAAATCAAGCACCGTTCTGCCTTCAACGTCAAATTGGATCATTGAAAACAGTGCTTCCTTGACACGGTCGGCAGTCGGACGTGTCGCTTCTCCTTCAAGTGTCGCAAGTATTGCGCCCCTCGCGCTTCCCGTTATGATTCGCATACGCTCTCCTCTGCGGCTGATACCGCATTTTTTATATTCTGCGCTTGTATAAGTTATTTATTCTTAAGATATTCTCTCAGCTTTTCCGCGTCGGTCTTGCTGATACCCGATACCGCCGCTATATCTTCGACGGAAGCCTTTTTCATTTTCGCAAGCGTTCCGAAGTGCTTCATGAGCCGTTCTGCTTTCGCCGGACCTATGCCCGGCACCTTTTCAAGTGACGAGCGCTTGTAGGTCTTGCGCTTTGCCGAGTCCATGCGCGCGAAGGTGTAGCGATGGACTTCCTCCTGAATCTTGTAGATGAACTGGAACACGAGCGGCTCGCGCGAAATGCTGATCTCCTCATTTTCGGAGACGAGCGTGCGCGTCTTGTGATGCTCATCCTTGACCATGCCGAACAGGGGAATTGCGAGATGCATCTCCCGCATCACGTTGCTTACCACCGATACATGACCGCGGCCGCCGTCGAGCAGTATCAGGTCTGGCATGACCGCGAATGCGCCGTCGCTGTCGGATAGATGCGCAAGTCTGCGGTGAAGCGCTTCGCTCATCGACGCGTAATCGTCGGGAGTGTCGGTCGATTTTATCTTGAACTGGCGGTAGTCGCTCTTGCGGAATTTTCCCTTGTCAATGACGATCATTCCGGCGGTGATGTTGTCGCTGCCGAAATTCGAGATGTCGTATGCCTCGATTCGTTCCGGCACTACCTCAAGCCCAAGCATTGATGCAAGGCTTACGAGGATGCGCTCGTCACGCTGCTCATGCCGCTGCATGTTTTCGCTGTGACGTCCAGCGTCCGATGCGACCATCAGACAGAGCTTCCGCATTTCACCGCGTACCGGAGTGCGCAGCGTCACCTTGTGACCGGCACACCCCTCGAGATATTCGCCGAGCAGCTCACGGTCGCGAGGCGGTAAATCGAACGACAGGAGTATCTCTCGCGGGATGTATTCGCGCGACTGGTACAGTCCCGCAATGAATGCCGAAAGCGGCGATTCGCCGTCACTGTCAGTACCGCCGTCCGCTTCATCCGATACCGCGGCGACGACGGGTTTTGCACCTGTGATCTCATTCGCGCCGAACAGAAAATGCTCGGTATCGAAAATCGTACCGCTGCGGATATAGTACACCGATGCGGAGTCGATGTCTTCGACGCTCGCAAGTCCGA
The DNA here is from genome assembly GCA_964568705.1 of uncultured Lachnospiraceae bacterium. Lineage (GTDB taxonomy): Bacteria > Bacillota > Clostridia > Oscillospirales > CAG-272 > CAZMRH01. The sequence goes on along the minus strand of CAZMRH010000162.1, from coordinate 594 downwards.
TCACGTCGATGTCGGTATCAGGCGGGAGCGCGGTTTTCTGACGTGTGCTGAGACGGTGAAGTGCCGTTATGCTGTCGCGGCATCTTGCGGCTTCCTCAAACCGTTCATCCTCCGCCGCACGCATCATCCGCGCTTCAAGCTCCGCCACAGCGTCCCTGACGTTTCCGCGAAGTATGTGTGCTGCACAGTCGATGAGTGCCAGGTATTCGTCGCGCGACACCTTGCCGGTGCATATGCCGAGACAGCGCCCCATCTGATAATAGACGCACGGTCTGCCGCGACCGATATCGGCGGGGAAGCGCTTTTTGCATGACGGAAGTCCGAGCGCACGCTCGATTGATGTGATGACGGAATAGATCGTCGCGGTGTTTGAATACGGGCCGAAGTAGACACCGTCCTCAGTACGGGTGCGCGTCATGATGATGCGCGGGTACTCCTTGTCCGTGGTTATCTTGATATAAGGATACGATTTTGCGTCCTTGAGCAGTATGTTGTACTTCGGCTTGTACTGCTTTATGAGGCTGTTTTCAAGTACGAGTGCCTCCATTTCCGTGTCGCACGTGATGAAGCGGAAATCGCGGACGGATGATGCCA
>CAZMRH010000161.1:0-4035 GCA_964568705.1 uncultured Lachnospiraceae bacterium | reverse complement strand
TCATTCCGGCACGCTGTGCCTGCTTGATAAGCTCGGTGTCCTCCTCAGTCAGCGTAATCGGGTTCATTGCGATCGAAATCACGGAAAGGCCTCGAAGCTCGTTCCACTTCTTCGTGAGTGCGGTGTTCATCGCGTCCGACAGCTCCTCTGCATGCCCCGGAAGCGCGCTCGGACGCAGTTCCATCTCGGATAACTTTGCGAACGCGGGCTGAAGCGCCGAGATAAACTCAGTTTTGAGTTGATTGTCGATCTCCTCGCGCGAATATTCGCTTTCAACATTGCCGCATACGTTCGTATAGAACAGAATCGGATTTGCAATTTTATAGGAATATACTCCGCTGCAGCGGACGGACACGTCAATATCAAGTCCGATCTTAAAATCGACCACGCGGAACGGTATCGGATTCGGAGTTCCGAATTTGTTGTCGATTATTTCCTTCGTGTTGAAGTAGTACACCCTCTGATCCTTACCCGTGTCGCCGCCGTATGTGAAACGTCTGCCGATAGTCTTGAAGGTGTCAAGAATACTCTGCCCGAGACTTCCCGCAAAAACGCTCGGCTCGGTAGAGGTGTCGTATGTAAACTGTCCGGGCTCCGCACATACCTCGACAACCTTGCCCTGCTCAACAATAATCATGCACTGTCCGTCAGCTACGGCGATTCCGCTGCCGTTTGATATGATGTTGTCGCTTCCCTTTGTATTTGACGAACGACCGCTTACCTGCTTCTGTCCTTTGGTGACAAGCACGCTCTTATCTATCCCTTCACAGTAGAAAAATTCTTTCCACTGATCGGCAAGTGTTCCTCCCAGTGCACCTATTCCTGCTTTGATAAGTCCCATAACAGTACCCCTTTCGATTAACAATTTTATTAACGGGCTGCCGGAAGATTGTACTTTCGTCAGCCCGTGAATGTTCGTTATTTACGGACGAATACGTCCCGTTATCCGTTCAGCGTTCCGTCAGATGCAACCACAGGAATTACCGTCAGTACGGAATTTCCCGTTCCCTGCGATACTGAGCGCCACTGTGCCGTCGATCCGGCGTAGCTTATTGTAGTAAGTCTGTAGCAGCCGTAGAACGCGTTATCGGAAATTTTCTTGACCGCCGTCGGGATTTTGTAGCCGTCAGTCTTACCGATCGGGAACAGTACCAGTTCATTCCCTGCCGCATTCAAAAGTACGCCGTTTGACGATGAGTAATTCGGGTTGCCGGCGTTTACTCCGATGGAGCTGAGCGATACACAGTATGCCAGCGCATCCGTGCCGAGCGTCGCACCACTGCCGATATTAACGGATGTGAGAGCATCACAGCCGTAAAACGCCTTCTCACCGACCTCGGTCACAGCGTCGGGTATGCTTACGGATGTCAGCGCGTCGCAGCCTTTGAACGCCGATGCACCGATCTTCGTCACGCTTGCCGGAATACTTACCGATGTAAGCGAGACAGCGTCGGAAAACGCACCCGCGCATATTTCCTTAGTATCTGAAGGCAGCGTCACCGATGTAACCGATGTATCAGCCGCGGCAAACTGCACCAGTCTGCCTGTGCTCTCCTCATACAGCATCCCGTTGTCTACAGTGTAATTCTTGCTTTCCTTTGCAACAGTGATGTCGGAAATCGCCGAGCAGCCGAAGAATGCAAAATCTTCAACCGATTCAAGCGTTGCGGGAATGGATACGGTCGTCAGCTTTTCACAGTACTGGAACGCGGCGTAACAGATGTTCTCGATTGATTCCGGTATCACGATCTCTTCAAGTGATGTCTTATTCGCAAACGCGTATGACCCGATTGATACCACGGGCGCATCGCCGATTATCGCAGGAAGCTCAAGCTTCCTATTCGATCCCGAATAACCCGACAGCTCACACGTGTTATTGTTGAACAGCGTATATGTGTAGTCATCGTTACGGTTTCCCTCAGATACGACTTCTATCTCGTCCTTCGGTATATCCTTGGTCTGGACGGCATCCTTTTCCGATGTGGTCGACACCTCTCCCCCTGCTGTTGTAGCTGCTGCCGTGCCCGACGTGTCATTATTCTTCGAGCATCCGGCAATAAAGGACAGCATCAGTACCGCAAGTATTACTGCAATGATTTTTTTCATGGTTTTCTCCTCTTGATGAGTACATGGATTGACTTGTGCAAGCATTTTGCAGACAGCGACGCAAAAGTACATCTTCAGCGTACTTCTGCCGTCTCATATACATAGTGATTATAGCATGAGGTGCAAATCTTGTCAATAGCGGGACGTCAGAATTAAAGCATTGTTAATATCGTCCGCCAGATGTTTATATCAGCCGAAGCTCACCTCTGCCGCAGTCAGTGCTTCATTTCCCTCACCTATCTGCATGGTTTTCCATGCAGGCTCAGTACCTTTGAAAGCGACCGTCTTAAGCGATGTACAGCCGATAAATGCGTTTGCTCCGACAGCTTCCACATTTGCCGGTATTTCTATTTTTTCAAGACCTGTGCAGTTGGTAAATGTATTGGCTCGTATTGTATTGGCTCCTGCCGGAAACACGATTTCCCTGAGTACAGGGCATTCAGAAAAGGCATATCCGCCGATAGTCGAAACGCTCTGGGGAACCGTTATACTCGTCAGTTTCTTGCATCCCGCAAATGCGCTGTTTCCGATTGCCGTAAGCGATGTTCCGAGATATGCTTCCGTTGCACGGATGCATGCGTAATACGCGCTGCGTCCTACCGATGTGACCGTGTCCGGAATATTTATCTTCTCAAGTGCCGAATCACCCGCAAACGCATAATCGCCGATCGTTGTGACGTTTTTATTATACTCAACCTCTCTGAGCGCGGTACATTCAAAGAACGCGCATTCACCGACAGTGACAGTCGCTTCGGGCAGTGTGACCTTCGTTATCGTTTCATTTGAATAAAACGCGCTCGACACGAACCGTACATCAGTCGGTACAGTAACCTCCGTGTCATTTCCGCGATAGGATATCAGAATACCGTTTCCGACCACGACAAATTCATCCGCAAGATTGTTGAACCACGGGGTTCCGGTAAATGCCTCGGATCCGATTTTTTCAATCGTCGGCGGTATCATTATCGTTTTGGCCGCAGTGCAGTTCATAAAAACGCTTCCGTCGATTTCAGTGACAAATGTATCGCCTATCCTGTCAGGTATCACTATTTCCGTATCAGTTTCTCCGTCCTTATAACCGGTTATCTCCGCCGTCATGTCATTCCATATGGTAAAAACAAACTTTCCGAGAGTCTGGTTTGAAGCTATTGCGACACGCTGGTCCTCGTCAGGATAATTTATAACGGTCTCCGCCGTATGCTCGGTGTCGGCCGATGTTTCTATGTCAACCGTCTCAAGCTCATTTTCCGATTCGATGTTAGATGGATCGTCAAGCACAACTCCGCCCGAATCCTCGGCAGAGCAAGATGAAAGTACCGCAAGCAGGCATATCGTCAGCATCAGGGCAACAATTCTTTTCATGTGAATCCTCCCAGACTGTTTTTCTGTTTATTTATTATACATGAACAGTGCCGGAAATGCAACAGTTATAATGTGAAAAACGTCGCATATGACAAGTATTTTGCGGCTTCCTTTTTCATTTTATGTAATATTTCGCCGAATCTGTACAGACTATTCTACAGAGCTGACTTTTATACGATACATGTCAGCCTTTAAGGAGGATTATAATGAAGCAAATCATCAAGACAGTATGCGCGGCATCACTTATCTGCGCGGCAGTTTTAGCTTTTTCCGGATGTACGGGCGACGGGAAGAACGGTACAGGCACATCGGCTGTCGCATCCACATCCGGGGCATCTACGTCCGGAACATCAACCTCAGGAACATCTACGTCCGGCTCGTCCTCAACCACATCAGCTGTACAGAACACACAGTCGAACACAACGGCGGATTCATCCGGCAGCGCTTTGGCCGACGGTATTTACGAGAGCTCCGAGCTTTACTGAGATTTATCACAGAAATACGCCCCGACTCATCCGATACGAGAGCCGGGGCGCATTTTTTATCTTTTTTTCATTCTGAACAGAA
>CAZMRH010000160.1:0-4064 GCA_964568705.1 uncultured Lachnospiraceae bacterium | reverse complement strand
ATCTGCTCGGACTTAAGGAGAACGTCCTTATCGGTAAGCTCATTCCCGCAGGAACGGGCATGGAACATTACCGCAACGTGCAGATCGAGCGCATGACTCCCGATCACGAGAACGACGAGTTCTACGCGAGATACGACATCCCAACGGAGATTACCGAGACGGCGATTCCTGATGCCGAAGATGACGACATGATCGTCCCGGATGACGCAGAGGATATCGATGACGGCGAAGTCTTTGACGACGAAGATACCGATTTCGATGCGAATGAGGCATTCGGCGGTGACGATGAGGAAGTCACAGACGACAACTCGGATCAAAACTAATGATTCTAAGGTAGTCACAGCAACCGGCGCGGGAAAAGCTTTCGGCATAATGCTGACCGCTTTACCCGCGCTTTTTCGATAAACCATAAAATCTGCACGCGTATATATTTGGATAAAAACGCAAATTATATGTTTATTATGATATTCTATTGTGCAATTCAGAGAAATTGACGGCCGATTTTTATTTCTATTGACATTTTTAACGCAAAATGATATAATGTCATGTGTGCTATTTGGGGTACAACTGTTTCTATGCCCTAAAATATATTACGAATACTCCTGCCGGGTCATCTCTCCCGTCAGCTGTAGATAAACATTTTCATAAGAAGGAGGAATAATATGCCAACCTTTAACCAGCTCGTAAAGCAAGGAAGAAGTTCAAAGACCTACAAGTCAAAGGCACCCGTTCTTCAGCAGGGCTTCAACACCCTCAAGAACCATCCCGTTGACCAGAGCTCACCCCAAAAGCGCGGTGTCTGCACCAAGGTCACAACAACTGCTCCCAAGAAGCCTAACTCAGCGCTCCGCAAGATCGCCAGAGTAAGACTGACAAACGGCATGGAAGCCACGACCTACATCCCCGGAATCGGTCACAACCTTCAGGAACACTCGGTTGTACTTATCCGCGGCGGAAGAGTACGTGATCTCCCCGGTGTCCGTTACCACATCATCCGCGGTACACTCGATGCACAGGGCGTTGCAAACCGCAAGCAGTCCCGCTCGAAGTACGGCGTAAAGCGCGGTAAGAAATAAGACGCGCACCCGGTCAGGAGACCGATTCTCGAAAATGATTCCCCGATACCTGCGGTATTGTGAAAATGTTTATTTACACGTCCCGCACTTACGGAAGTATTTCTTTCGAGTACCTATGATATCATCATTTTTAATGAAGGAGGGAAGATCAGTGTCAAGAAGAGGACAGATTTCCAAAAGAGATGTATTACCAGATCCGATGTACAACTCAAAGCTTGTAACAAAGCTCATCAACAACATCATGCTTGACGGCAAGAAGGGCGTTGCTCAGAAAATCGTTTATGACGCTTTTGCAATCGTTGAAGAAAAGCTCTCTCAGAATCCCCTTGAGGCTTTCACAGAGGCTCTCGAAAACGTAATGCCCGTACTTGAGGTCAAGGCTCGCCGTATCGGCGGTTCAAACTATCAGGTTCCTATGGAAGTAAGACCCGAAAGACGTTATACTCTCGGTCTGCGTTGGATGACGACGTATTCGAGAGCAAGAAACGAAAAGACCATGGCTGAGCGTCTTGCGGGCGAGATCATCGACGCAAAGAACAGCGCCGGCGGTGCTTACAAGAAAAAGGAAGAAACACACAGAATGGCAGAAGCCAACAAGGCGTTTGCTCACTACAGATATTAATTTGGCAGGTATTATAATCCTGCAGCAGCTGCACTGTTTTCGTCAGCTGTGCGCGAAAGGAGCACAGTAATTTTATGCCAAGGGAATATTCACTTGAGCGAACCAGAAACATCGGCATCATGGCGCACATCGATGCCGGTAAAACAACCACTACGGAACGAATCCTGTTCTATACCGGAAAAACCCATAAGCTCGGAGAAGTTCACGAGGGCGCAGCCACTATGGACTGGATGGAGCAGGAGCAGGAGCGCGGAATCACGATAACCTCCGCTGCTACGACCTGCTTCTGGAAGAAAAACAGAATCAATATTATTGACACCCCCGGTCACGTTGATTTCACGGTTGAAGTCGAGCGCTCACTCCGAGTGCTTGACGGCTCTGTAACAGTCTTCTGTGCGAAGGGCGGCGTTGAGCCTCAGTCCGAGACCGTCTGGCGTCAGGCTGACAAATACGGGGTTCCCCGTATGGTTTACGTCAACAAAATGGATATCATGGGCGCGAACTTCTTCCGTGTCATCGACATGATGAAGGAACGTCTCAAGACAAATCCAGTGCCGATCCAGCTTCCCATCGGTGCCGAGGACAACTTCCGCGGTATTGTGGACCTTATCAATATGGAAGCTGACGTCTACTACGATGACCTCGGTAAAGACATGAGGGTTGAACCTATTCCGGAGGATATGGTTGAGCTTGCGAAGAAGTACCGTGCCGAAATGATCGAAGTTGTTGCCGAATCAGACGACGCGCTCTTCGAAAAATTCTGCAATGAGGAAGAAATAACTAAGGAAGAACTTAAAAAGGCGATCAGATCCGAGACCCTGAACAACAAGATCGTTCCCGTCGTCTGCGGTACTTCCTACAAAAACAAGGGCGTTCAGAAGCTCCTCGACGCAATCGTGGACTACATGCCCTCACCGCTCGATATTCCCCCGATAAAGGGCGTTAACCCCAAGACCGATGAAGAAGAAGTAAGACATGCATCGGATGAAGAACCGTTCTCGGCTCTCGCATTCAAGATCATGACTGACCCCTTTGTCGGCAAGCTCTGCTTCTTCCGCGTTTATTCCGGCTCCATCGAAGCCGGAGCTACAGCATACAATTCAACCAAGGGCGTAAGGGAAAGATTTGGAAGAATCCTTCAGATGCATTCAAACGAGCGTAAGGACATCGACCGCTGTTACAGCGGCGATATTGCGGCGATAGTCGGCGTAAAGCAGACAACCACAGGCGACACCTTTTGCAACGAGAATGCACCGATAATCCTTGAGTCAATGGATTTCCCTGAGCCGGTTATCCGCGTTGCCATTGAGCCGAAAACCAAGGCGGGTCAGGAAAAAATGGGTATCGCTCTCTCAAAGCTTGCAGAGGAAGATCCCACGTTCCGCACCTACACGGATGACGACACAGGGCAAACGATTATCGCCGGAATGGGTGAACTTCACCTTGAAATAATCGTGGACAGACTTCTGCGTGAATTCAAAGTGGAGGCAAACGTAGGCCGTCCGCAGGTCGCTTACAAGGAAACAATCAGACGTGCAACCGAAGCGGATGAGAAATTCGTTCGTCAGTCAGGCGGTCACGGTCAGTACGGTCACGTTAAGATCAGAATCGAGCCCAACGAGCCGGGCGGCGGCTATGTATTCGAAAACAAGGTTGTCGGCGGTGTTATTCCAAAGGAATACATTACGCCAGTCGATCAGGGTATTCAGAGTGCTATGCAGTCAGGCGTGCTCGCAGGCTACAACGTAGTTGACGTAAAGGTCACACTGTTCGACGGTTCGTATCATGAGGTCGACAGCTCCGAAATGGCATTCAAGATTGCCGGTTCAATGGCATTCAAGGAAGCTATGAGACGTGCTGATCCCGTCCTCACCGAGCCTATGATGAAGGTGACCATCATCACACCTGATGATTATCTGGGTGATGTAATCGGCGACGTAAACTCACGCCGCGGTCAGATACAGAGCATCGATACTCTGCCCGGCGCAAGTCAGATAACCTCAATTGTCCCGCTTTCCGAGATGTTCGGCTATGCCACCGAGCTCCGCTCCCGTACACAGGGACGCGGTCAGTACACGATGGAGCCCGACCACTTTGCGGAAGTGCCGAAGTCGATTCAGGAAAAGATTGCTTCAGGCAAAAAAGACTAATCACTTAATTTTAAATTATTTTTAGGAGGATTTCAAAATGGCAAAGGCAAAATTTGAAAGAACCAAACCCCACGTAAACATCGGCACAATCGGTCACGTTGACCATGGCAAGACCACTCTTACCGCTGCCATCACAAAGACTCTCGCCATGAAGGGCGGAGCAGCATTTGTTGATTACGCAAACATCGACAAGGCTCCCGAAGAGAAAGAACGCGG
>CAZMRH010000159.1:0-4071 GCA_964568705.1 uncultured Lachnospiraceae bacterium | reverse complement strand
TACCACAAAGGCGAGCTTCGGACTGTCGATGGTCGCCGCGCCGTCGTATATCGTCTATGTTAAACTGTCACAGGTATTCGACTGGTACAGTCAGGGCACGGGCGAGTATATATTTCAGGGGCTTCTGCTTGTCGTAATGTGTATTGCGGTGCGGCGTGTCAAGTGGAAATATCTGCTGTCGTTCGCAACTGCCATCATATTCGGACTTGCGCTTGACGGCTGGTTCATCATACTCGGAGGCAACGGCGCATACGAGTCTGTGACGGTCAGGATTATCATATTTATTATCGGCGAGCTTGTCACGGCGCTTTCCATTGCGCTGTATTTCCGCACAAGTCTGCCGCTTCAGATGTACGAGCTGTTCGTATCTGAATGTGCGGGCCGCTTTCATGCCGATAAAAACCGCGTGAAGCTGATATACGACATCTCGTCGCTTGCGGTTTCCGCAATTTTTGCGTGGCTTCTCAACCACAGCTTTACGGGAATCGGCATCGGTACTGTCGTCATCACCTGTGTGAACGCGCCGCTCATCGCCATGTTCGGTAAAATGCTCGACCGAATGTTTGACTTTGACGAGAGACTACCGCGCTTAACTTCGACACTGCGCATATAATAATGTGAATGAAATGTAAGTTTAATTAATAATATCAAAAATATATAAATCAAATTTACAAATATAAGAATCAAATAATATAGTCACTATTGACAAAATGAAGTTAAAATGATATAGTATATATGTAAACTTTAATAATCGGAGGTTACCATGAAGAAAATTATTGCTCTGATTCTTTCAACTGTTATGCTACTTGCGGTGGCATCGGTGGGAAGTATGCCTCATGCGGTAAGCTCAGACCCTGCGGACGGCTATGTGCCGCTGGTCGCTGCCAATGAGGACACCACACTTCAGATGTGGTTCGACCATACGACGCATAAGTATCAGAAGGACGACATCACATCCTCGGGAAAGAATACATATACCATTTACATGGGTAAAAACGAGATGGAGGGCTGTCAGTTTATCCTCTACTCGGCCGATACGGCGAAAACCGATCTGTCGGCTCAAATCACGCAGTTTACCGACGTGTCATCAAATACTCTTGAGACAACGATGTTTAAGGAGGATTATGTGACACTTGAGAAGCTCGACCCCACCTGCCATATGGAGGAAGGGGAAACTCCCGACCCGCTGCTTCCGTATACTGCGGGAACGGCGTTCAGCCTTACTGCAGGCGAAACTCAGGCGTTTTACATAAAGGTCAAGGCCCTTACGGACTCAGCGGCGGGCGACTATACCGCGACACTCACGATAAAGGACAGCGTCGGGAACGAGATAAAAAAGGCAACCGTGTTCCTTCGCGTATGGAATTTTGTAGTGCGTGACAATACCTCGCTTGCGACGGCATTCTATCTCTCCTCGTTAAACATTACAAATCTGACGACGGCGACATATGAGGAGGTTTATAACTACTTCCTCGATAACAGGATTTGCGCGTTTAATATGCCCAGCCAGCCTTATCTTGCGGCATCAGAGGTGTACCTGAACAATCCGAGAGTGACTTCGTTCAGAATCGGCGGCTTCGGCTACAACGACAACAATGAAAACGGCCGTTACTCGAGCAGCAGGATGTATACCGCTGCTTACACAAGACTTTCGTCAAACAGCGAGTGGAAGAAGAAGGCATACTTCTATACCGTCGACGAGCCGATGTCACAGGCACAGCAGAGCGCTATCGGCAACTCGAACGGTCAAACCATACTTGACGTAAAGGCGGCGTATGAGGAGTGGAGTGTAGCGTTCCCGGGAGTCGGGCAGATAGTACCGTTCCACGAGAATCATCCTTATGAAATATACAATGAATCGACCAGAAAGTACGACGTTCAGTATGCGTCTGACGGAAAAGCGATCGACGCTTTAAGATACATGATGGACGGCGACTATATTCAGTACTGGTGCCCTAAAACAAACGCATATACACCTACCTATGCGCTTGAGGCTATCAACTACGACCAGACCTTTGCGACAGCAAAGCTGCGTAATCTCAACTGGATAATCTCCGGCAATCCGCTCGGGACATACTGCAACTGGGATAATATATACGGAACGTTTGAAACACGAATCCATAATTACTTTGCGGACAGGGAAGCAAATGGCATGGATCTGCGCAACTGGTGGTACTGTGCCGGCAATAACGGCGGATACGCTTATACGAATATCATTATCGATAATACCGGTGTTCAGAATAAGCTCTTGTTCTGGCAGTCCAGACAGTACAATATCGAAGGACTTCTGTACTATCATATGAACGAATGGACTTACAAAGGTACGGGCGGAGAGTACGCGGATGACACGACGTCGTATCCGTCCAACAGAGCACGCGTTTCAATGTCAGCATCAGACGGTACCTACAACTCAGGCTACGGCAACGGGATCCTGTTCTATACGGGAGAACAAGCGGGTACGACCGATGAGTTTATCGGTACTCTCAGAGTTGAGAATATACGTGACGGTATCGAGGATTACGAGATGCTGACGATGTACGGCGAGCTTGCGGGTGAAACCGCGATGCAGAACGTCATCTCCGCAGTATCGACTGATCTTGTCACATACACCGAGGACGACGATCTTGTGGCAAGCACGAGAATATCGCTCGGCAACAGCCTTGATGCACTGCTGAACGGCGGCGAGCATACGCATACGTATGACGACGGCGTGATCACGACTGCACCGACCTGCACGGTTGACGGTGTAAAGACATACACCTGCTCCGGATGCGGCGACACCTATACCGAACCGGTCCCGGCTACCGGACACACATATGACACGGGAGTAATCACGACAGCGCCGACATATACCGCGAAAGGCGTAAAGACGTATACCTGCAGTGTTTGTGGCAACACTTATACTGAAGAAGTTGAGATGCTCACACCTATTATCGGTGACCTGACGCAGGACGGTAATGTAAACGCGCTCGACCTTCTCAAGATGAAGCTGTACCTGACAGGTAAAGTAACGCTCAACTCAGTACAGACCATTGTGGGAGACACCACGCATGACTCGACGTTAAACGCGCTTGACCTTCTCAGACTTAAGCTGTACCTGACGGGTAAAATTACTACTATGTAATAATCTCACGCAATGTAAAATAGTTTATCAAAATCCCCTGAAGGCGTTAACACCTTCAGGGGATTTAAGTTTTACTTTTGTTGCTTTTTCCAATAAAATCGGTATCATGAGACTGTTTTTGTCAAAATAAGAGAAAAATAAATTTTTGGAAAAAAAGTATTGTATAAATGAAGGAATTAATATACAATATATGTGTGGAAAGAAGGCTTCCTCACAAAACAGGCGCCAATAAAATTTATATAAAAGCATTCAGGAGGAAAAAATCATGTCAGTAAAAGTTGCTATTAACGGCTTCGGAAGAATCGGACGTCTCGCATTCCGTCAGATGTTCGGTGCAGAGGGTTATGAAATCGTCGCCATCAACGACCTCACCAGCCCCGCAATGCTCGCTCACCTTCTTAAGTATGACTCGGCTCAGGGCAGATACGCTCTCGGCGATACAGTATCGGCAGGTGGGGATTCAATTACTGTTGACGGAAAGACCATCAAGATATATTCCGAGAAGAACGCCGCTGATCTCCCTTGGGGCAAGATCGGTGTTGACGTAGTTCTCGAGTGCACAGGCTTCTACACCTCGAAGGATAAGGCTCAGGCTCATATCGACGCAGGTGCGAAGAAGGTTGTTATTTCAGCTCCCGCAGGCAGCGATCTTCCTACAGTAGTGTTCAGCGTAAACGAAAAGACACTTACACCTGCCGACAAGATCATCTCCGCTGCGTCCTGCACGACAAACTGCCTCGCTCCCATGGCTAAGGCTCTTAACGACTACGCTCCCATCCAGTCGGGTATCATGAACACGATCCATGCATACACAGGCGACCAGATGGTGCTTGACGGCCCGCACAGAAAGGGTGACTTCCGCCGCGCAAGAGCAGCAGCAGTCAACATCGTTCCGAACTCTACCGGTGCTGCAAAAGCAATCGGACTTGTTATTCCCGAACTCAACG
>CAZMRH010000158.1:2114-4139 GCA_964568705.1 uncultured Lachnospiraceae bacterium | reverse complement strand
TGCCGAACATCAGGAAACCGATGAGCGATACGGACGAGGGTGCGATTATACCTGCGATGACCGTAATGATTATTGGGAACAGGATCTTTGTCGTCTTTGATACATTGCTGCCGTGATATTCCATGCGGATGAGGCGTTCCTTTTTCGTTGTCAGCAGCTTTATCACAGGCGGTTGGATTATCGGGACAAGCGCCATGTACGAGTATGCCGCGACCATGATGGGACCGAGGTACTTCGAGCCGAGCTTCATTGCGACGACGATGGACGTAGGGCCGTCCGCCGCGCCGATTATCGCGATTGACGCCGCGTCGTTTATGTTGAAGAACACCGACGCGGTGCAGAGCGTGAAGAATATGCCGAACTGTGCCGCCGCACCGAAGATCATCAGCTTCGGGTTTGAGAGGAGCGGACCGAAGTCGATCATCGCGCCGATTCCGATGAACAGTATCAGCGGGAATAATTCATTGGCGATACCCGCGTCGTAGAGCGTTGAGAGAGCGCCTTCCTCAAGAGAATCGTTTATCATCTGAGTGATCGCGCCGGACATCGGCAGATTTACGATGATCGCACCGAATCCAAGCGGCAGGAGCAGTGTCGGCTCCATTCCCTTTGCGATTGCGAGGTAGATGAGCAGCCCGCCTATCGCCCACATCACAAGCTGCTGCCACGTGATGTTAAATAAATTCTGATATAAAACTTCCATTACGCGTCCCCTTAAGATATGTATAATGACGATCATCTGTCGGGATAGCCATAAAAAAAGCAGAACCGAATGGCTCTGCCGAAAACGCCGCATAAGCGGGCGTTCCCCATACCGCATGGCGGTATCATCCGGTATAAATAAAGCATTTCGCTTTATGACAGACTCCACCACATATGCCGAACACACTAAGTTTATCATAAATTCGACAATTTGTCAAGAGAAACGAGCCAGACTTTGGAACAGCCGTCGAAATGTTTACACTTTGTTTATCGCACCCCACTCCTACTATCTTTTACAATTTACTTGAAATAATGCGCGGAATGTGATAAAATAGCTGAGAAAACCAATGGATCGAAGGTGATTTATGTGAAAAACAGCATTTCAATAATATCGGCACTGTCAGCGGCGGCGCTTGTGCTGACTATGTCGTCATGTTCGAAGGGCGGCGCGGGGACGGAAACGACAGCCATGACAGAGGTGGTGACGGATGAAGTAACGACAGCCGTATCGGAGGAAACAACCGCAGCCGATGTAATGACGGAAGCCGTCGAAACTCAGGCTGTCGTGACACAGGCTGACGATATAGCTCTCACAAGTGCGACACATGAGCTGACGCTCGCTCAGTTTACCTATTTTTATAACACACAGTACCGCAGCACGATGAAAACGTACGGTGATTATTACGAGGTCAAGGGACTCGACCCGACGGGCAGCATCAAGGCGCAGAGCTGCTATGAAGGCGGCACGTGGTTTGATTTCTTTCTGGAGCGCACAAAGGCAGACGTGCGTGTGACGCTCGGCTATGCGGAATATGCGGCGGCGAACGGCATCGCGCTTGACGACGAGGACACGGCGAAGATAGACAGCGCGGTGACGACGCTTACAGAGGCGTGCAGCGAAAACAAACATTCACTTGCAGCGTATCTGGCGCTTGCGTACGGTGATATCGTGAGCGAGGACGTGTACAGAAGCTGTTTTGCACTTCAGCTCCTGGCCGAAAAGGGACAGGCGGCGGCAGCGGACAAGTCCTCGGATGTAATATGCACGGCGTACCCTGTTACCTTCAACGAGGATGTGACGGCACGCACTTCTCCCGTAAAGATGGCGAGGTCGGCACAGTGAGGCGGATACTGCCGACGATTGCTGCGCTTATACTGATACTTGCGTTCGTTGCGGGATGTGCGCCGAAGCATGACATGGCTGCCGTGACGGGTACGCCCGAGGCCGAGCCGTCGCCGACTGCGGTGTCATCCGCCGACTACACGCTCAGCCGCGCCGAGTTCACGTATCTTTTTTACGTCAGCTACAACGAATACGTCAGC
>CAZMRH010000158.1:0-2104 GCA_964568705.1 uncultured Lachnospiraceae bacterium | reverse complement strand
CAGCGGCAGCCGCCAGGGTACGTCGCAGCTCGGCATAGACCCGTCGAAGTCGCTCAAGGAACAGACGATGAGCGACGGCACGACGTGGTTTGATTTTCTCACGGGTGTGACGCTGTCGTCGGCGGAGGATATGCTGGTGCTGTGCGAGGGTGCGTATGAGGCGGGCGTGACGCTCGACGAAAATGATGCGCAGACACTTGACAGCTACCTTGCGGGGCTTGAATCATACGCGGCGGGCGAAGGTGTTGCTGTGGACGAATACATCGCAAAAATATTCGGCAGGGAAGTCACGTCGGAGGTAATAAGAGACGTGTACCGCAAGAGCCTGCTTGCCGACAAATATTACGAACAGCTCGCGTCGTCGGTGACGGTGAGCGAGGATGAGTGCGCCGCGTATCTCGAATCAAACCGGCGCAGCTTATCGAAAACTGACTACATGGTCTATTCCTTTGCGAAGGACGACGCGGCGGGCATAACGTCGGAGATGGCGAGGGATGCCGCGATGAAGCTCTCGAAGCTTTCCGACGGTGACGACTTTTTTAATTTTATCCGAAGGTGTGACGGTGACTTGGCACCCACAGACAAGTCGGCACTGACGGTCACGGGCGGCGCATACTCCGCGACAGACGGCTACTGCGTGTGGGCATACGCGCAGAGCGAAGCGGGAGTGACATATCTCCAGACTGATGAGGCGGCGGGAAAATATACGGTGTATCTTCTCCTCCGCGCGCCGTATCTTGACGAGTACACGGCGAGGAGCGCCCGCATGGTGCTTTTCTCATCGGAGCTGTACGGCGGTATCGACGCGGCAGAGACTGCGGCTGACACGGCGCTCACCGCATGGCGTGAGGGAGGGTGCGTGCCGTCGTCGCTTGAAACGATAGCGGACGCATCACCGAAAGATGAGCCGGACAGCATCGCCGACGGACGGCTGACCGACAGCCTGAGAAAGAATAAGATTGACCACGCACTCGCAGCATGGCTCTATTCGGACGAGCGCGTCATCGGGGACGCGGCGGCGGTCACGACTGACAGCGGCGTATGCATCGTGTACTACGAATGCGACGGCGAATACGTGCGCGGCTGGTACGAGGAAGCGGCGGAAGTGCTTCGCGGACGTGCGGAGGCGGCAGTCGTCGACGGATTGACTCAGCGTTATCCGGTGGAATCTGACGCGGACGTCATCGCGGGTATCGCGGCATAAAGAAAACATAGGGAGAGTACGGCCATCCGCACTCTCCCTGCTTTATTTATCTATGTTCTCCGTGATCGCCGCGAATACCGTGACGGACAGATCACGGCGGTAACCTTCATCCGAGAGTAGCGCCGCTTCATTTTTATTTGACAGAAACCCGCATTCGACAAGCACCGCCGGTATCTCAAGCTGCTTGAGAAGATAGATACTGCTGCCGGCGCGCTTGACTTCACGGTTGTTTTCCGGCTGAAGATTTTCGCGCACCCTCGACTGAATCAGCTTTGCGAGACTCTGGCTTTCGCTGTTGTTCGGCGAATAGTACACCTGAAGCCCGCTGTATTTCGGATCGCTGAAGCGGTTCATGTGTATGCTGACGAACATTGTCGCGCCGCACTCACGCGTGTACCGAAGCCGGTTTTTCAGGTCGTAGCTTTTCTTTCTGCCGTGGTAGTCGTTAAGGTCGCCGTACATGTCATAGAGAGCGGTATCCTCCGTGCGCGTCATCTCGGCAGGGATGCCGGTCAGCACGCACAGACCGTAGAGATTCTCTGAAATCTGAAGATTCACTTCCTTCTCGACAAGACTGTTGTCATCACATCCGCCGTCCTCACCGCCGTGACCCGCATCAATGACGAGCTTAACACCGCTGTCGGCCGCGGTCGGATAGACGCTCCACTTCGAGTATGCCGCCTCGGAAAATTCGCTTACCGCTATACCGATACAGACCGCCGCCGCCCCGAGAATGAGCGACATTATCACAAACTTTATCACAAATCCTTCCGACTTCACGGTGTCACCTCCGCATCATCAAAATCGACCGCGATGTGCCGCGTGCCGGTTATTTCGAACTTATGTATGTCACCGTCCGCACCGACGGTCAGCCGGTACGGCACGCCGTCATGCTCGGCG
>CAZMRH010000157.1:0-4151 GCA_964568705.1 uncultured Lachnospiraceae bacterium | reverse complement strand
TTTATAACACCCATATCCCTTGCGCAGTGGTTAAGTATGCCGTTGATGAAGGATGGCGCGGACTCGTCGTCATACTTCTTCGCAAGCTCGACCGCTTCGTTTATCGCGGCTCTCGGCGGGACATCGGTGTATTTCATCTCATAGATGCAAAGGCGGAGTATCGCTCTTGTGACCGCACGCATACGGCGCACCTTCCAACGATTTGACACGCCCTCGACAAGCGCGTCAATCTCCTCAGTCTTTGAACACGCACCGTAGAATGTGTCCCGAATATACTTCACGTCGGGTATGTCTCGCGATTCAAGGGCCGCCGTGTAGACTTCCTCAGCACTCTTTTCAATGTGAAAATCCCTTTCGAAAAGCAGTATGAAAACCTGCTCTCGCTTTTCGCTTCTTGTCAAATTATTACTCATATCCCGACGCCTTTCAGCAACATTTATTAATTATAAAGATAATTCCGTTTCATTCTAATTATTATACATCAGGCAGTGTCCATTGTCAACGTATTTCAGTAAATATTCACTGCTTTATACATTATTTTCAATATGCCGTTTTCAGCGATATATGTCCTTCTTTGCATTATTTACGGCACTTCTGAGCATATTTATCTTAAGAAACACAATTCGGTCAGGGTGATAAAATGTATAAAAATATTATGATAAGGTTCTGCGCCGCGGTATCTGCGGTGATGCTAATCGTAGGTCAGTGCGCCACAGTATACGGTGCGTCCGATGAAGGTGCGGAAACTCAAAAAAAATATATAAAATGGGTTGATTTCGGCGTTACGTGCGACGCATTGTGCGATACATCAAAGCTCGATATCGAGACGCACGGCACGGACGCGCACCTCGGCTGGATCGACGCGCTTGCGTGTCTTGCAGTCAGATACGGCGGTAATTTTTCAGGCTACAGGCACACGCATCTTACGGAGATCGCAGAAGCGATAAAGGGCGGTAAAACAGCTCGGGAAATCGCCGCGAACGACAAGCTGTTTGATTACTATACCGAAGCATACGGCGCAGCACTGTCCGGCATGATCGGCGAGCATACGGTGTTTGAGTACGGAGAGGACGGCAGTGTCACCTCGCATGACGAGTACGGTCTTATGGCGTTCTCGCCTATCGCATCCGGCTATTACTACGCTCATTCAGACGACTTCGGCGTGTCGCGCTCATACGGATACCGCCGCCGTCATCTCGGCCACGATCTGATGGGCAGCGTCGGCACTCCGGTCATTGCGGTCGAGGGCGGCTGGGTCGAAGCGTGCGGCTGGAATCAATACGGCGGCTGGCGTATCGGCATACGCTCATTCGATAACAAACGGTATTATTACTACGCGCATCTCAGACGCGGTCATCCGTTCTGCGATATGTACGAGGGTAAGGTCGTAAACGCGGGTGAAGTCATCGGCTATCTCGGTATGACAGGCTATTCAAGCCGCGAGAACATCAACAACATCCAGACGCCGCATCTGCACTATGGTCTTCAGGTCATCTTCGATCCGGTGCAGAAGGACGGCACAAATCAGATATGGCTTGACATGTTCGCGCTGACAAATTTCCTGTACAAGAACCGTGCACCCGTTGCAAAGACTGACGACGGTGAATTTTTCAGCCGCAGGGTATGCGTATCGCGGGAAACACGCGACTGATGCGAAAATTCATACTGTATCACTTGAATTTTCAGCTGTGTTGTGATATAGTCATCCCGTAATGACATTACGGAGGGTTTATCTTGAAGGTTTGGAATTTTTTAAAGGGAACGCTCATTCGGAGCTGTGTGATTTTTACGGTCGTACTGCTGATATTTGAAATAATCGCGCTCATATTCGGCTCGGAGACCGCGTTTCTGCGCGATGCGGTATTCATGTTTTATCTGTTCTCTTTTCTTGAAGCCGCAGTCAGCTGTGTGCTCGGTGCGGACAAGCTGCACATTGCGCTTCGCGTCGTCATACACTACGTTCTGACAGCAGTAATATTCTACCTTACGTTTATTCTTCTCAACGATCCGTACAAGACCTCGACGAACGGCACGACTGTGATTATAATTCTTGCTGCATTCACGGTGCTGTACTTTGCGGCGATAATACCGTACTGCGCGGTCAAATCGAAGAAAGCAAAGAAAGCGGTCGAGGAGAAAGGGTACAAGAACGCATTCTCGTAAGATATACGGATAATATGAAAGCATAATCATGGCCTCCGGCTAAGCCGGAGGCTTGAATAAGCCCAGGAAGGGCATTATACGGACAAAACCCCCGAAGGGGTGCCGAAAAGTTTGCCGACTGCATTTCTTTTTACGGCTACCCCTAAAGGGGTTTTTCATATGCCCTCTGGTTCGCGCTACCGTACACAGGCCGACATACTCTTTCACAGTTATCTGATCCGTTTCATTATCTTCTTTAATTTGTTTCGTCCTATTTGTATCCACATAATATCCTCCCTCCCAATAGTGTCTGTTGCCGTACTAGTACTTCAGGTTTGCATGTCGGCAACTTCTTTTGCCGCCGCAAGTTCTTTATTTCCCCGGCGTAGCGGGGGGTTACTATGCTCACACAAACAGATAACCAGGAAAATATGATTTTATGTGTTATTTTTGTTAAATGTATTGACAAAATAAATGTAACAAATTATAATATAAATACCATTTGCTGGAATTGTGCTAATATTTAGGTTTGAAAGGATTACTATTATTCCAAGCAAGGAAAATATATTAAACAAAAATCACTTAATATTGACAGGAAAACAAGGTTATGAAAAAGAAAATCAATACTTAATATTGACAACTTATAACTTAATTAAAATAATAAAATCAATCAATTAACAATAATACTTTGGAGGCACATATGAAAAAGTTTATAGCGATAATTCTGACGCTTCTTATGTTTACCCTGTCCTGTATGCCCGCTCTTGCAGTCGGTGATAAAACGATTCTTACTCAGGCAGACATACTGACCGGTGAGCCGATAACGGATGCTGAGATAAACGCGTACATGAATGAAATATATTACGATGCTCCGGACGAATTTTCCCTCGGTGCCGTAGTTGAAAACGAAGATGAATTTACGGGAATAATAGAGCAAAACTCCGGAACGTTTATTCCTTTCCTTACACCATATAATTTTGACGGATTTGAGGAATACGGATTTAAGACAAATACTTTTATATATTTTAATTCGGCAAATCCTTCTGAAGTAATAACAACTCTTCCTGACGGAGAAATAAAGACATATAAATGTTACAATGTGGAATTTGCCGGAAACAACAGTGATTCGGGAATGAGCGAGATTGATTATATATATCTAAAAATGGCTGTTGTTTTAACGATTAAGAAGAATGCGAAATATCACGATGTTATATTCGATAGAGTTTCACCCGGAAGTACTGTCAATTACGACATGAATTTCGACGGTAAATGCAACCTTGTTGATATGCTTCATCTTCGCAAATATATGGCGGAACTGACAACACGTGTCAATGTAGTTGAAGCTGATGTTAACGATGACGGAAGAATCAACTTACTTGATGTTCAGGCATTCAGGAATATTATAGTAGCGGGCTGATAAGCAGAATAATAACATATCATAATCATGACCTCCGGCTAAGCCGGAGGCTTGAATAAGCCCAGGAAGGGCATTATACGGACAAAACCCCCGAAGGGGTGCCGAAAAGTTTGCCGACTGCATTTCTTTTTACGGCTACCCCTAAAGGGGTTTTTCATATGCCCTCTGGTTCGCGCTACCGTACACAGGCCGACATACTCTTTCACAGTTATCTGATCCGTTTCATTATCTTCTTTAATTTGTTTCGCCCTACTGTATCCACATAATATCCTCCCTCCCAATAGTGTCTGTTGCCGTACTTGTACTTCAGGTTTGCATGTCGGTCAAATATCATCAGGCTGCTTTTCCCTTTTATATACCCCTTTATTTGCGGAACGCTGTATTTCGATGGTATACTCGGCAGCATATGTACGTGATCCGGACACAGTTACGCTTCCACTGTCTCCACTCCTTGCCGGAAGCTCTTTATTTCCCCCGACGTATCCGGAGGTTTACTTTGTTCACGCAACAAAACAGGTACAGCTTCGGCTGTACCTGTCAGACTGAAGACAAAGTCCCGAAAGGGGCTTTATTTTTTTGCAAAAGTGGATAA
>CAZMRH010000156.1:0-4170 GCA_964568705.1 uncultured Lachnospiraceae bacterium | reverse complement strand
TTCGTTTTTCGTATTGCATTCAGCGGAATTTTGTGATATAATTACCGCTGTACTGTGCCGAAGAGGTAACAATACCGTCGGCAAACGGTTAATAACGGAGCAGTCCTCTGCCGCTCAGCATGAATGCTCTATGATTTAGGAGGAGTCGAAAATGAATAAGATCGACGCTTTTGTAAGTGAGCAGTTAAAGACAGAGATACCCGAGTTTTCCGTTGGTGACACCGTTCGTGTGCACAACAAGATCAAAGAGGGTACGAGAGAGAGAGTCCAGCTTTTTGAAGGTACGGTTATCGCACGTCACGGCGGCGGTATCTCCGAATCCTTTACCGTTCGTCGCGTAGCTTACGGCTGCGGTGTTGAAAAGACATTCCCGCTTCATTCTCCGAACGTTGAGAAGGTAGATGTAGTCAGACACGGTAAAGTTCGCCGCGCAAAGCTCTACTACCTCAGAGACAGAGTCGGCAAGAGCGCGAAGGTCAAGGAGCTTATCTGAATTAACAGATACGAATTTAAAGGGAACGGACATGTCCGCTCCCTTTTATTTTTGTATTTGTCGGGTAATATCGTAGTTTTGAAAATATTTAAAAAGTTTAGTGAACCCTATTGACAATCACACGAACCTGTGATATAATCTAATAAACTTAAGAAATGGAGGCATGACAATGGAATATTTACCGGGTACGGCACTGGAACATACTGCCGAAGCAGATAAGTCGACAAGCGCACCTGTACTTGCGGCGATCTCAATTACCGGCGGCGTGACCCTTGCACAGCTTAAGAAGCTGACGGGAATAGAAAGCTCGACGGTACAGAACTGGGTAAAGCGCGGATGGATCGCACGGACGCCGGATAAGCTGTACCGCGAGCGTCAGGTAATGCGCATTATTCTCATCAACTGTCTGAGAGGAGCGCTGCAGCTTGAGCAGATACCGCGTATCATGCAGTACATAAACGGCTCGGTCGAGGATGAATCGGACGATATCATCACCGATGCCGCGCTGTACGACTGCTTCTGCCGTATCGTTGTAAGGTGCGAGAAGGCGAAAAATTTCGGCGAGCCGTTCATCCGGCAGGTTATCACGGAGGAGACTCGCGAATATAAGCCCCCGGTGCCTGATGCGTCGGAGCGCCTGAGTCTGGCTCTTGAGGCGATGACAAACGCGTATTTTTCAGGCAGGCTCAAAGAGCGTGCGGCAAATCTGATCGGAAGAATGTAAGAACCCAACAATTAAAATATTTAAAGGAGAACAATCATGAAAAAAACAGTCAATGTGAAGAAAATCGTAGCGATCTCAGTCGCGGCACTTGCGGTAATCATCGTAATCTGCTCGACGGTCACAATCGTACCTGCGGGCAGCACCGGCGTAATACTTACGTTCGGTAAGGTGTCGGACAATGTTATGCAGGAAGGTTTGCATTTCCGCATACCCTTCATGCAGGATGTTGTTGTGATGAGCAATAAGATACAGAAGGTAGAGGTTGCGGCGGCAGCGGTATCAAAGGACTTGCAGAGCGTATCGTCGAATATCGCGGTCAACTACCGTATCGGCTACGATTCTACTGCACGGGTATTCAAGAATATCGGTAAGGAGTATGAGTCGATCGTAATGCTTCCGGCAATTCAGGAGAGCATGAAATCGGTCAGCGCACAGTACACCGCCGAGCAGCTTATCACAGAGCGTGCCGCGGTCGGCGATACGATAAAAACGCTGCTTGAGAATAAGGTTTCGGAATACGGTATCATTATTGAAAAGTTCAACATTGTCAACTTCGACTTCTCGGCTGAATTTAACGAAGCGATCGAAGCAAAGCAGGTCGCGGAGCAGAATTTGCTCAAGGCAAAGACCGAGCAGGAGCAGCAGATAGTAATTGCGAATGCTGATGCTGAAAAGAAGAAGATCGCGGCTGAGGCTGAGGCATCTGCAACTCTTACGGAAGCGGAAGCACAGGCGGAAGCAAACAGAATGCTTGCGGAATCGCTTAACGACACAGTTGTCGAGTATGAAAAGGTACAGAAGTGGGACGGTCAGCTTCCTTACGCTACGGGCGGCACCGCCATCATGGACATGAGCGGCATAACCGGAAACAACGGATAATCGTGAAAATATAAAAAAGCATCGCCTGTCGGAGAGATCCGGCAGGCGATGCTTTTTATTGTTGAGCGGTAAACCGGGAGTTGTCATGAAGGTGAGAAGGGGGTACGCGGCTTCTTTGGAAAGAAGCCTGGCAAGAAACTTTCCATAGGTGTTGGTGATAACTCAATTGACAAGTGTCAGAGGATAACTGCATCTTCACCAACCCTTATGGAAAGCTTTTACGGGGCTCTTCTCGAAAAGCGACCCGTTCCTCTCCTCACAAGCCGGATAGATCTTGGCTTACCGTCCGGATGGATTCCCACATCAGCTGTTCTTCATGACAACGCCTTCGACAACATCCGCGACGTGCTCGCACGCGTCAGCGCATATCTCCAGGTAGTAGAATATCTCTCTCCATGCGATGACCTCAAGCGGATTGTTGCAGGCAGAGTGCAGCTCATGCATGGAGCTGAGGAACAGGCGGTCAACGTCCTCCTCAAGCTCGTTTATCCTGATGATGAAGGTGTGTATTTCCTTCGATCTCTTGAAATCCTCAAATTCGACCATAAGCTGCTTCAGGGTGTCGCAGCTCTCGATGATGAGTGCGGTGAAGCTGTGCACCTCGGGACGTATCGACGTTACGTTGTTCGTGTATACACGGATAAGCACATCCTCGATCGTGTCGGTCACTTCGTCGATGTTCTGACTGAGCGACATTATGTCCTCACGCTCGATAGGTGTGATAAACGCTTTGATGAGCGCTGCCATTGACTCATGCTTCAGACTGTCGGCTTCATGCTCGATCGCATGGATTTCGTCAAGTTTGTCGGTGAGGGTTGCCGCGTCGAAGTCGGCCAGTATACCGTCAAGCATTCTCGCGGCTCTACATGAGCAGTCAACGCATTTGATGAAGTTTTGGAAGTAATATTTGTCGTTTTTCTTAGCCATTTTATTTTCTCCTCGCTTAATTTCCGAATAAGAATATGAAAAGCTTTGCCATGAGATATCCGATGATACCGCATCCGGGGAAGGTGAGAACCCATGTCAGCACCATGTCGCGCACCACTCTAAAGTTGACCGCGCTCAGCCGCTTTACTGCACCCACGCCCATTATTGCGGTGGTTTTTGTATGTGTTGTGCTGACGGGAATACCGGTAAGAGTTGAGAAAAGCAGACACAGCGATGAGGCAATGTCGGCTGAGAAGCCCTGATACTTCTCGAGCTTCACCATGTCCATACCGACTGATTTTATTATCTTCTTGCCGCCGACCGACGTACCGACGCCCATCACGATCGAGCAGAGCAGCATCATCCATACCGGAAGAGGGATGTCCGAGGTATTGTCGACACCGTTGACAAGACACATGCCGAGCATCAGAACTCCCATGAACTTCTGACCGTCCTGTGCACCGTGCATGAACGACATTGCTGCGCCGCCGAATATCTGAGCGCCCTTGAATAAGCCCTCGGTCTTGCGGCGATCCGTTTTACGGAACAGCCTGCCGACGAGCTTGCAGATGAGAAAGCCCAAGCCGAAACCGAGTACAGTCGACAGCACAAGCCCGTAAATGACCTTCATCCACTCGCTCGCGTTGATACCGCCGATGCCGTTCTGAAGTGCGATAGCAGCTCCCGACAGTCCTGCGATGAGCGCGTGACTTTCACTTGTCGGTATACCGAAGTACCACGCCGCGACAGCCCATGTCACGATTGCCACAAGCGCCGCGCACAGTGCGATGAGCGCCTGCCTGTTGTCGCCGCCGAAGTTAACCATGTTTGAGATGGTCGTCGCGATCTTGGAGCTTACCATCGTCATAATAAGCACGCCGAGGAAGTTGAACACGGCGGACATCAGTATCGACGCGCGAACCCCCATTGAGCGTGTGGTGACGCAGGTGGCGATTGCATTCGGAGCGTCAGTCCAGCCGTTGACGAAAATAACTCCAAGGGTCAGAAGGACTGTGATGAGGAGTACCGGATTTTCGAGCATCTGCCCGATAAAATACGAAAAAGTCGTATCCATATAAATATAGCTTGTCCTTTCCGCGACTTTGATATAATACATGCCAAATCGATTTAGTATATCATATTTCTT
>CAZMRH010000155.1:0-4179 GCA_964568705.1 uncultured Lachnospiraceae bacterium | reverse complement strand
TACTCTAAGCTTGACAAAATTATCATCGGCGTCTGCGGCGGCGACGGCATAGGTTCCGTTATCACCGCGGCGTCGCGTCGCGTGCTTGAGATACTGCTTGCCGACAAAATCGCGGCGGGTAAGGTTGAGCTTCGCGATATCGACGGTCTGACCATCGAAAACCGCGCGGCGGCGGGCAAGGCGATTCCCGATGATGTGCTTGCCGCGCTCAAGGAGTGCCAAGTCATCTTAAAGGGCCCGACGACGACACCTCACGCAGGCGACGGATTGCCGAATATCGAGAGCGCGAACGTCGCGATGAGAAAAGAGCTTGATCTGTTCGCGAATGTCCGTCCGGTGAAGGTGCCGGATCAGGGTATCGACTGGACATTCTTCCGAGAGAATACCGAGGGCAGCTACGCGGTCGGATCAAAGGGTATCAACGTGACCGACGACCTCGGCGTGGATTTTTGCATCACGACGACTGAGGGTACGATGCGCATCGCGCGTCTTGCGTATGAATATGCGAGAAAGAACGGTAAAAACCGCGTATCTATCGTCACAAAGGCGAATATAATCAAGACAACCGACGGCAAATTCCTCTCGCTCGCAAAGAAAATCGGCGAGGAGTATCCCGAAATCACGACTGACGAATGGTTTATCGACATCATGACCGCGAAGCTTGTCGATGAGAAGCGCCGCCGCGACTTTCAGGTGTTCATCCTGCCCAACCTGTACGGCGACATCATCACCGATGAGGCGGCTGAGTTTCAGGGCGGCGTAGGTACGGCAGGCAGTGCGAACATCGGCAAGAAGTACGCGATGTTCGAGGCGATACACGGCTCGGCTCCGCGTATGATCGATGAGGGACGAGGTAAGTTTGCAGACCCCTGCTCGATGCTCCGCGCGACGGTGATGCTCCTGAACCATGTCGGATTTACCGATGAAGCATCACACCTTGAGGCGGCACTTGACTACTGTATGTTTACCGATAAAAAATACGTTATTACCGGGCGTGAGGGCGGTGCGACCTGTGAGCAGTTCGCTGAGTACGTCATTGAAAAGCTCTGATCCGGTGCGGAGTGTGAGATGAAAATTAACCCGAACTTTGATGAGGGTATTGTAAATTTGCCGGCGCAGTGCGTAAATGCGGTATGCGGTGCGGGTGAATGCGAGCTGCGTGTGCTTATCCTCGCAATGGCGGACTGCAGGAGCTTCGACGTGAAGCAGGCGGCGAAAAAACTCGGAATTAACGAAGATGCTGTGATCTCCGCGCTTGAATTCTGGAAATCATGCGGCGCGCTGAAATTCCGCTCACCGTCGAAGAAGGACACTGACGCGGATAAGCCGGCGGAAGGTCAGGCTGCCGCATCCGTTGGTGCTGAGCCTGACGGCGGTGATGAGAACATGCCTGACAGACCGAAGCGCGGGATACGCTCGGCGGCACAGCTTCCGAAGTATACCTCAGGGCAGATAACGTCGCTTGTCGACGGCGACTCGGAAATGCGTATGATGATTGACTACTGCCAGCAGTCGCTCGGTAAGATGTTCAATACGGCTGAGGTGGAAATTCTCGTAGGACTTGCTGATTTTCTCACGCTTGACAAAAAATACGTGATGCTGCTCGTATCCTACTGCGCCAAGAACGGCAAAAAGTCGCTCAGATACATAGAAAAGCTTGCCATTGACCTGTTTGACAAGGGCGTGATGACCTACCCCGAACTTGAGGAGCATCTCCGCTACATGGAGCTTGCGGGGCAGTCCGAGCAGAGTATGCGCAAGCTGTTCGGCATCGGCAGGCGCGCGCTTACGAAGAAGGAAACGGATGCGTTTCTCGTATGGTGCGGCAAGTACGAATACCCGATGAGCATTATCGAGAGGGCGTACGAGATCACCGTGGACAACACCGGTGGGGTGAGCATACCATACACCGGTGCGATACTTGAGCGCTGGTACACCTCCGGTTACAAGACGACCGAGGATATCGACCGCGCTACCGAGGAGTACCGTCACAATAAGGAAAATGCCACCGTCGGCAAGGGAAGCGGCAGCTTTGATACGGATGATTTTTTTGAAGCGGCGTTGAAGCGGTCATACGGAGAATAGAGTGATACGGGTTTTCTCTCATACGGATGGTGTCCGTATGGAAGAAAAAGCTAAGCTTTGTTTCGCGGGGAAACGCGGCCCTTTTGAAATAAGGTCCGGCGAAAAACTTTAAAAGGGGTTTATTCAGACACAGTACGGCATAAACCGCCGGAATTGAATCGCACATTCAAACACAAAAATATTTAAGGAGCGGCGTATGTCAAATTTATATGATAATATAGCGGATGTGCGCGAGGAGTTCCGCCGCAAAAAGGAAAGGGCGGAGCATGAAGCAGCACTGCGTCGCGGTGAGGTCGAATTGCGGTTTCCCGAGATCGCCGAAATCGACGGAATTCTTGCGAGGTCCGGAATCCGCATCATGAGCGCGGCGAAGATGTGCCTCGGCGAGCATCCGGACAGCGCGGAGGCCGCGACGGCGTATGAGATTGCAAAGATTCGCGCCGAGAACGATACTCTGCGAGAAAGACGTGCTGCGATACTTGAGGAAAACGGCTATCCTTGTGACTATACGTCGGTGAAATACGAGTGCGACAAATGCTGCGACAGCGGCTACGTCGGCATCGATATGTGCGCGTGTATGAAGGCGGGAATCGCAAGGGCGCGACTTGCGGCGAGCGGCATCGGCAAGCAGTTCGGAAATCAGACCTTCGACGGTTTCTCGCTCGACTATTATCAGGGAAGCGACCGCGATACCGCAAGGCGCAATCTTGATATAATAAAGGATTACGCGGAGCACTTCGACGGTAGCGGTGAAAGCTTATTACTAATCGGCGGCACGGGGCTCGGAAAAACACATCTTTCGTCCGCGCTTGCCAAGGTTGTAATCTCGCGCGGCTACGATGTGGTGTACGATACGGTGCAGGGCGTGATTTCGGCGTTCGAGCGTCAGCGCTTCGGAAGCGGCAGCGGCGACGACGGTACGACGGATAAGTATTTCGGCAGCGATCTTTTAATAATCGACGATCTCGGCACGGAAATATCAAATCAGTTCACCGTGGCGTGCCTGTATAACATAATCAACACGCGTATCAACGCATGCAGGGCTACTGTCATAAATACAAATCTCGATCAGAACGAGCTGCGCGGCAGATACGCCGACCGCATTACCAGCCGCCTGTTCGGCTACTTCCGTCCGCTCATCTTCACGGGATGCGATGTCAGGTTGCAGAAACTTAAGAGAAATACGCGGCCTTTTTGAAAAAAGGCCTGGCGAAAAACTTTTAAAAGGGATTATTTCGGACCAAGTACGGCGATAGGCGTCAGAATAAAAACGAACATGCGCACGGCTGACAGGCGTTCGCATTAAGCTAAACTTGGCATGTATCCTTTTCCCCCGCTTTTCCGAGAAAAGCGGGTAGGCGTCGGGCGAAGTCTGACTCGTCATTCGCAAATGACGAAATTCCTATGCCGTAAAGGATTTCACATACCGCAGTATGCGAAATCCTTTTACATAATAAATAAACAAGGAGAGAATCAAATGAAAATAGGTGTAATGGTTGAATCGTTCCGTACGGATTTCAGAAGTGCCATAGAAAAAGCAGCGGCGCTTGGTGCCAACGGTGTTCAGGCATACGCGACGACAGGCTTCATCGGCGTAGATGAAGCGGACGGCGCAAGGCTTGGCGAGGCACTCGACATAGTGCGCTCGAACGGCATGGTCTTTTCGGCGATCTGCGGCGATTTCGACGTGGGATTTGCCGATGCCGAGAAAAACAAGATCTATGTCGATAAATCGAAGCGCGTACTTGATCTTGCCAAGAAGCTCGACTGCAATATCGTCACAACGCATATCGGACATATCCCGACGGAGGAATGCGAGACGAAGGAGATCATGCGCACCGCGTGCCGTGAGCTTGCGCTTTATGCCGATTCCATCGGCTCGGTATTCGCGGTCGAAACGGGAACAGAGACTGCATCGGTACTCCGCAATTTCCTTGAGAGCCTCGGCGCAAATGGAGTTCGCGTCAACTTCGACCCGGCGAACCTCGTGATGGTCGCGGGAGATAAGGCGGAGGAGGACGTTCCCGTGCTCGGAAGCTACATCGTCCACACTCACGCCAAGGACGGCATAAAGCTCGATAATAAGACGGAAGC
>CAZMRH010000154.1:0-4205 GCA_964568705.1 uncultured Lachnospiraceae bacterium | reverse complement strand
GTCGTTGAGGCACTCGGTGGACTTCCGGCGATAAAGATACACTGCTCGGTGCTTGCCGAGGAAGCGGTCAAGAGCGCGCTCGCCGATTATTACACAAAGCAAGGTAATGATCCTGAAAAGATGATCCCCGGCTTCAAGTGCGACGGCAACTGCTGCCACTGTGAGAAAGACCGCGGATAGAACACGGGGAACGAAAGGTACGGCTGAACGAGAATCAGAAAAAGGGAACGATGCGAGGGATACGAAAAGTACGGCTGAACAAGGAAAAGAAAAAGGGAACGATGCGAGGGATCTATCCCTCGCGCTCCCGATTAGGGGTTACAGCCATATCGTACGGTGATAAGCGTCAGGATTTAATTTGACGTTTGAATTATAACATTTTGTTGTATTTTGCTTTTGCGGCTTTCTGAAACGGAAGCCGCTTTTTACCGCATGGCTTGAAAATTTTGCTTAAATAGTGTACAATACATTTAGTGCAAAAATTATAAATCATTAATCCGGAGATGCGTATGCTCAAAGATATAAAATCCCCGCGTGCTCTGCGCAGTATGAGCTACGGTGAACTTCAGGAGCTTGCGGGCGAAATCCGCCGCGAGATCATCTCGACCGTATCCGTCAACGGCGGTCATCTTGCGTCGAATCTCGGCTTCGTCGAAGCGACGCTCGCGCTGCACCGCATTTTTAACGCGCCCGACGATACGATAATCTTTGACGTAGGTCACCAATGCTACGCGCATAAGCTGCTCACAGGGCGTGAGGGCCGGTTTTCGACGCTGCGTCAGTACGGCGGCATATCGGGATTCCCGAACCGTGAGGAGAGTCAATACGACGCGTTCAGCACAGGACACAGCGGAAATTCCGTATCAGCCGCGCTCGGTATCGCGTGTGCGAAGAAGCTGCGCGGTGACCGCAGCTATACTGTTGCGGTAGTCGGCGACGGCTCGATGACAAACGGCATGATCTACGAGGCGCTCAACAACTGCGGTTCGGCTGACGTGCGGCTCATCATCCTCATCAACGATAACGAAATGTCCATCTCGCGCAATGTCGGCGGCGTTCCCGATCACCTTGCAAAGCTGAAAAACAGCCGCCGCTACTTCATCCTCAAGCATAACACGGAACGAGTGCTCGCGAAGATTCCGCTTGTCGGACGCGGGCTTGTGAAAATGACGAAGGGGATGAAAGACGCGGTCAAACGCGTCTTGATAAAGGATAACTTTTTCGGAGGCTTCGGCGTAGACTACATCGGTCCTGTAGACGGAAACAATCTGCACGAGCTTGAGATTGTGCTCGATGAAGCGAAATACAGGCAGAACTGCTGCATCGTTCATATAAAAACACGCAAGGGTATGGGATACACCCCCGCCGAAGCTCATCCCGATCTGTACCACGCGGTCGCGGGCTTCGATCAGGTGAGCGGCGAGGTGAAGCAGGCAGGCAAATTCTTTTCGACGGCGTTCGGAGAAACTCTCAATGCGCTGGCGGTCAATGACGCGCGCATCTGTGCTGTAAGTGCGGCGATGTGCGACGGCACGGGACTTTCGAATTTCCGCCGGCTGTTCCCGGGACGGTTCTTCGACGTGGGAATCGCCGAGGAGCATGCGGTCACGTTTTCCGCCGGACTTTCAGATCATGGCATGAGACCGGTGCTTGCGCTGTATGCGACCTTCGCGCAGCGTGTATACGATCAGCTTGCCGAGGACGCGGCGCTGCAAAGGCTGCCGCTTGTTATCGCGCTCGATCGCTGCGGTATAGTACCGAGCGACGGCGTGACGCATCAGGGAATATTTGCCGCAGCATTGTTTTCGAGCATCCCCGGCATCACCATGTGGTCACCCGTGACTTTCGCGGAGCTTGACCGCGATATCAGACACTCGCTTGACGCGGGAAATGTACAGCTGATCTGCTACTATAAGGGCAGTGAGATTCCGATCGGCGGTACGTGCATCTCGGCGACCGATAATCTTGAAATTTACGACAGCTTCGGTCTGTGTGAGCCTGACGCGGTCATAATCACTTACGGACGGATCAGCGCGGCGGCGGTCGATGCGGCTGAAAGCCTCAGCCCGTCACATGTCCGCGTAATACGGCTTAAGCGGATATTCCCTCTTGACCGCGAAGAGCTGCTTGAAGCTATCGGTGGTGCGCATCTGGTGTATTTTGCCGAGGAGGGCGTGCTTGACGGCGGTATCGCACAAAAGACGGCGGCGATGCTTGTAAATGATGACGTGCGGGTGATACTGCACACTCTGCCCACCGAATTTCTGCCATGCGGCGCTGTAGACGAACTGCTTGAAAAGTACGGCCTTGACACGCGCACCATCGCGGCGGAAGTATCGCATGAGCTTGACGCGTCAGGGGCAAAATCTGACGGGGAGAATAAAAATATTGCAGACGCATTTTGAAGAAAGCGCGCCCGCGAAGCTGAACCTGTTTCTTGAGGTAACAGGTCGGCGTGCTGACGGCTACCATGATATAGAGAGTGTGATGCAGACGCTGTCGACCTCCGACACGCTCATCTGCGACATCTTGCCGAACGGCTCGACAACGCTCACATGTGATAATGCGGCGCTCTCCTGCGGGGATGACAACCTGATAATACGTGCGATACATGCGTTTTTGGATAAAGTCGCGGTAGCGCGTGGCTTCTGCTATAAGTGCAGGCTTATCAAACGCATCCCCGTATGTGCAGGGCTTGGCGGCGGAAGTGCGGACGCGGCGGCAATGCTGAGGATAATGAATCGCGCTTTCGGCGAGCCGCTTTATGATACTGAGCTGACATCACTTGCCGTATCGCTCGGTGCTGACGTGCCGTTCTGCCTTATCGGTCACGGCGCGGCATTGGCGAGAGGATGCGGTGAGATACTCACGCCAGTACATTCAATAATGCCGTGCGATATCGTGCTTGTCACGGACGAGGGTGAAAAGGAGTCGACCGCGGCGATGTACAGGGCGATCGACGCGCTCGGACACCGCGAGTTACGCACGTCGTCACACCTTCGCGCGGCACTCGAAGCAGGCGATTTTGACGGCACGGCGCGCAGCCTCTTTAATATTTTCGGTGAAGTATCGCCGTCGTACAAAGCTGTACACGAAAAGCTTAAATCGCTCGGCGCCGCCGGCGTGATACTCTGCGGCAGCGGACCTACGGTTGCCGGGATTTTCAGAAAAGGAAACGCGGCTTTCTTGAAAGAAAGCCTGGCAAAGAACTTTCCTCACGGGTTTATTTTTACAGAGTGCGGTTAGGAGCGTCAGAATTAGTCCAGACGCGCGCCGATACGAAATAGATTTATTTACAGACGTTCGTTTATAGCTACACAACGCATAACCCTTTTTCCCCGCTTTTCGCATGAATTGCGGGCGGATTTAAGCTCTGCACATACGAAAATCAGCGGTGTACAGTCATTATGACTGTACACCGCTGTACTTTTTATTCTTCTTTGTCAGTCGTCGGTGATGTTTTGTACTTCTTTTTGATTATATACATCGCCTCGTCCGCACGGTTCATCAGTGCCTCAGGGTCTTTATCCTCACTCAGGTCGCACACACTGTAACCCGCACTTACTGATAACTGATACGGGTATTCACCAGACTGATTGTACTTCAATATCTCCGCGCTTATATCCTCGATATACCTTGTTACATGCTCCTCGGTCGAATCGTATACGCAGACGGCAAATTCATCCCCGCCGATTCGGGCGATAAAGGTGTTGGGCGCAGTAAACACGCTCTTCAGCGCAGACGCGACACGGCACAACGCACGATCACCTGCGAGATGACCGTAATTATCATTTATCTGCTTAAAATCGTTTATGTCAATAAGTATGAGAAACAACTTTCTTGACCGCGACTCAAGCCTGCATTTCGATAACAGGCGTTTATTAAAATATCCGCGGTTGTGTACGCCTGTCAGCGCATCCACCATTATCTGACGGTTTTGTATGTTGATGTATACAATGCACAGTGATATTGCCGCACTCTGCCATGTGCAGATGCAGTCGGGAATGAAAAACTGAATAACGCTGCCGATAAACGGAAGCGCTCCGAAAATGGACAAAAAAGCGTAATCGCGCTTCACTTCAGGATCCTGCTGCTTATGCCGCCTGTACAGTGCAAGCATGCCCGGGAACAACAGCAAACAGTAGGTTATCACCAGATGAATTATGAATAACGGGCCCCGGTTGTAAAAGTTGTTCTTATCAATG
>CAZMRH010000153.1:0-4219 GCA_964568705.1 uncultured Lachnospiraceae bacterium | reverse complement strand
TTTGTGGTAAGTGCGACTCCGAATGCGCACAGAATCGTTCCGAGCACCCACGCCGCTTCATTCATTTTTGTAATTTTCTTCATTTATAACATCATTGGTCAGCTTATCCGAAGAATCCGGTGTCGCCGAGCATCCTTTCAGTATCTTCGTATATTTCGCAGACCGATCTTTCGCGGCCGTCCGTGTCGTCGCCGTATACCGTAATCGCATCGGTGTAGCGTCTAAACCACGTGAGCTGTCGCTTGGCGTATCGCCTTGTCGACTGCTTTATCATGGCGCTCACCTCATCGAGCGTGATTTCACCCTTAAAGTACGGCACGAATTCCTTATAACCTATCGCCTGCCCCGCAGTCGTATCGGGATCAAGCAATCCCGAGTCATACAGTGCGTGCACTTCCCTCTCAAGTCCGTCAGACATCATTATATCCACGCGGCGGTCGATTCTCGAATACAGAGTGTCGCGTCTGTGGTAGGCGATAATCACGATGCGGCAGTCGTACTCCGATTCATTCATGCGAGAGTCTCTGTCCCACTCGGTCTTTGTCTTACCCGTCTCCTCGAATATTTCGATAGCGCGGATGACACGGCGCACGTTATTCTGATGTATTGATGCTGCCGCCTCTGGATCGACCGCCGACAGTCTGTCGTGAAGTGCTTCGATGCCGTGCTCATCCGCAAACTTCTCAAGCTCTCGGCGCACGGCTTCATTACCCCCCGCCGAGCTGTAATCGTTCGAATAAATGAGCGCATCAATATAAAGCCCCGTTCCGCCGCAGAGTACAGGCAGATGTCCGCGTGATGTGACGTCGTCAATCACGTCGGCTGCCGCGTCAGCGTAGTCACAGCTTGAAAACTGTGCGGCGGGGCTTATAATGTCAAGCATATGATGCGGTACGGCACGACGCTCCTCATCGGTAGGTTTTGCCGTACCGATATCCATACCGCGGTAAAGCTGCATAGAGTCGGCGGATATGATCTCTCCGTCATGCCGTTGTGCCATTTCAAGCGCAAGTGAGCTTTTACCTGATGCCGTCGCACCGCCGATAACGAGCAGATGCGGTTTGTTCTCTTTATTTTTATCCATATTATTTCAGAAGCATCGCATCGCCGAAGCTGAAAAATCTATATTTCTCGGCGACCGCGGTATTATATGCGCGAAGTATCGTCTCGCGGTCGCAGAATGCGGACACAAGCATCAGAAGCGTGCTTTCCGGCAGATGAAAGTTTGTGATGAGAGCGTCGGTCATCTTGAAGCGGTAGCCGGGATAGATGAATATTCCCGTGTCGCCGCTGACCGCGTGCATTATGCCGTCATCGTCCGCCGCGCTTTCAAGTGTGCGGCACGACGTAGTGCCGACTGCGATAACCCGTCCGCCCGCCGCACGTCTTTCGTTTATGATTCTCGCCGCTTCGTCAGTCACCTGAATGTACTCCGAGTGCATCTCATGATCCTCGATGTTCGTCTCCTTCACAGGTCTGAATGTACCGAGTCCGACATGAAGCAGTACGGGTACTACCGCAGTTCCCCCGTCGCGTATTTTGTCAAGCAGTTCCGTCGTGAAGTGAAGTCCCGCGGTAGGCGCGGCGGCGGATCCTTCAATTCTTGAATATACCGTCTGATACCGTTCCTGATCCTCGAGCTTCTCCGTGATATATGGCGGGAGCGGCATAGTACCGAGTACATGAAGCGCCTCATACACCGTCTGATACCGTGTTTCGTCCACCTCAAACCTGACGCGGCGACAGCCTCCGTCACCGATACTCTCGATTTTTGCGGTCATAACGCCGTCGCCGAAGGAAAGCACATCACCGCATTTCGCACGCTTACCGGGTCCAGCCAGCGCCTCCCACACGTCATTCTCAAGCTGCTTTAAGAGAAGCAGCTCGACGGGCGCGGTGCTGTCGGTAAGCTCCGTCGTTCCGTCCGATGTCATGCGGCGTATGCGGTGACCGATGATACGCGCCGGAATCACGCGGGTGTCGTTGATGACAAGCACATCCTCCGGACGTATGTATTCGGTGATGTCGCGGAATATACGGTGCGATATTTCTCCAGTCGCCCGGTCAAGCACCATGAGGCGCGACGAATCCCTCGGCTCGACGGGAGTCTGCGCGATATATTCCTCCGGCAAAACATAGTCAAAATTCGAGAGCTTAAGATCGGTATGGGGCAGTTCGTTTTTTATCATTTTATCCCTCGTATAATCAAAGTCCTCTGCGGATACGGTGTGTCCGCAGAGGAGCTCTTAAGTCATCTTATTTCTTCAAGCGTGAACTCCGCCTCAACATTTGTCTTGCCGTCACTTCCGCGCACCGTTCTGACGTAATAGCTTCCGTCAAAGCTTCCGCAGTAGACCTTGAGAGTCTCACCGAGATGTGCTTCTCCTACGAAGCTTATTTCCATTGTTATCACGCGCTTTCCGTCCATATCAGGCAAAAAACCACAGAGAATGTCAGGATAATGGGTGTTGTTGAGGTGACGGTTCATGTCACAGTCGCCGTAATCAACACTTCGCTCGCCGACAAGTGACATCGGGATGTCCTTCGGTATGCGGAAGCGCGGTTCCATGTCAAGCTCCAGCATTTCGTCCTCGCCGTAGCTGAAATCAATCGTATCGGCATGACGAAGCCTTTTTTTGTTCAGGTCAAGTATCGCCCATACCGAAACTGCCTCAGCGACGATCCCGCCGTCACGAAGAACACGGTAGCATCTGTTGAACGACGCTCCGTGACTGCCCGCCGCCCATGTCTCAGCGTCGATTTCGTCATGGGAGCGCAGCGGCTTATATATGCTCATTCTGATGCGGCTCAGAACAAAAGACAGTCCGCGCTCAAACAGATCATTGTACGACGGTGTGTCGACTTCCATCTGCGAATACGCCGCATCCTGCATATAGCGAAGAACGCCTGACGCCGATACAATGTTGTTATAGTCGGCTTCGTTTGCGTTTATCCTGTAATGCTGTGTGTATTTCATTTATCGTTCAGCTCACTTGCCTGTAAAATCAGAGTGTTCCTGCACTTCCGAGAACTGTATTTATTTTGTGAAGCACCATCTTCTTGACTTCGTCACGTCCGACAGACAGATAGCCTCTGGGATCAAATACCTCGGGCTGATTCTTCAGCACGCGGCGGATACCTGCAGTCATTGCAAGACGGATGTCAGAGTCTATGTTGATCTTGCAGACTGCCATTCCGGCTGCCTTGCGAAGCATTTCCTCGGGAATACCGATAGCGTCGGGCATTGCTCCTCCTGATGCGTTGATCTCGGCTACAAGCTCGGGAACAACGGAGGACGCACCGTGCAGAACGATCGGGAACTCGGGCAGACGCTTTGAAATTTCCTCAAGTACGTCAAAACGGAGCTGCGGTTTCTGACCGGGCTTGAATTTATATGCGCCATGTGATGTGCCGATTGCGATCGCAAGTGAGTCAACGCCGGTACGTGATACGAATTCCTCGACCTCGTCGGGATTCGTGAACATAGCGTCATCAGCCTTTACCTTTACGTCATCCTCGATGCCCGCAAGCTTACCGAGCTCGCCTTCGACAACCACACCGTGTGCGTGAGCATATTCAACGACCTTCTTTGTCACTTCGACATTCTCGTCAAATGAGAAGCGTGAGCCGTCAATCATTACGGATGTAAAGCCGCCGTCGATGCAGGACTTGCAGATATCAAAATCAGCGCCGTGGTCGAGATGAAGCGCTACGTCAACGCCTGTATCCTCAACAGCAGCCTTTGCGAGTGCCATGAGGTATGCATGCTTCGCATATTTGCGCGCACCCGCGGATACCTGAAGGATAACTGGGGATTTTGCTTCCTCAGCCGCCTCGGTGATCGCCTGGATTATCTCCATGTTATTGATGTTGAACGCGCCGATTGCGTAACCGCCGGCGTATGCCTTTTTAAACATTTCCTTTGTTGTAACAAGTGCCATTTTTTAGTTTCCTGCCTTTATAATTGAAATTTTATCCTCTAAATATATATTATACCGAACTATGGCTTAAAAATCAACTCCGCACCGTAATTTTGATTTATTTTTTACATATTTCGCCCACAGCTTTTCTTTTCGGATTTTTGTTACAAAAAAATCAACCTGCATTATTGAATATTTAGGTAATATATGATATACTGGAATTTAGTAAGCTATAGGCAAATTTATTTTTACTTTCAGAAAGGAACATATATTATGGCAAACAAAAGAATCATCGGCGA
>CAZMRH010000152.1:0-4221 GCA_964568705.1 uncultured Lachnospiraceae bacterium | reverse complement strand
ATATGAACCGGATAAAGTCGTCCTGTACAGCTTATCTTGCAGACGGCAGTCAGACGGATATATTTGAAATGATACCCGACTCGGCGGAAAGACTTCGCTTTTTCAATGATGGTAACAGCACTACTGCCGCCGCCATTTACTCGCGTCTTGTAGAAACCTACGACGGTGATTGTCAGAAAGCGGAAATTACTGCGTCGGAGGTATCAAGAAATAAAACTTCGGAAGCGGTGCCATCGGGAAAGAGTGACTGCGAGAAGTCAGCAGCGTATTTTTCAAATGCATCACTACCGATGAAATGCGCAAAAACTGCACTCAACCGTCCCGGCTATATTTTTTACTGTGAAAACGCATTCGTCACGGTAGATATATCGGGGGCTTTCGTGCGGCAGTATTATTATGAAGGTGCACGGGCAAGCGGATGCTCGGGTGAATGCGGTATATACGCGCTTGAGACGGTGCGCTCACTTCTTCCCGCGTCATCGGGAATCGGCGATATGCTTGAAGTCAAGTCTGTGATTTGTGATGGCGGACGATGTACGGTCGAGATATCGCAGAGCGGTACGCCGTCGAAATTTGCGACAGTAGAGATGTACTGTGACCTGAAGCGCGTATACTATTTCGATATCGGTACGCTCTGTGAGTGAATGCTATAGCATCGCTTCAAACTTTTTTTCGAAAGAATCTCGTTCGTTACAAATTCGCCGTCGTGGAAAGAGATGTATGATGTGAACGGTGCTGGTGCTGCATGAGCCTCGGTGGCGGTTGAGAAATGTGCGGTGCGGAAGGGAATACCACGCGAATTTGCGATATCAGTTATAAGCGGCAATTATTTTGCCGTATACGAGCACTGATCGGAGAAATACAGAACAAAGCCGCGCTCATCAATGTGC
Organism: uncultured Lachnospiraceae bacterium; assembly: GCA_964568705.1. GTDB lineage: Bacteria > Bacillota > Clostridia > Oscillospirales > CAG-272 > CAZMRH01. Next base: position 3,331 of record CAZMRH010000152.1, on the reverse strand, counting down.
GGCTTAATTACCTGAGGCCGGAACTGCGGTACGGGTGCGTCATTCGCAAACGGCAGAGAATTTAGTCTGTAATACGGTTCGACAGAGTCGGCAGACTTGAAGCCCTTGTGTGTGAAAGATTTCGGATCGGAGAAAGAAATCAACAATTGACAAAATAAAGCATGTAAGGTATAATAATTAAGAATCCTGTCGTCATTTATTATTTATTGTCAGCTTGGGAGGGATAAAAATTGAGTACAAGAGCTTATAAGTCGTCAATGTCGGTAATACTTTTGATAATTACTGTATTCACCCTATATGGCTGCGGAAGTACGAGAAATATCGCACTCGGAGATGAGATAAGTGTCGGAAGCGTGACACGCAGATATGATGTACCGACTGAAGAAACTGTCAGGATGACAGAGGAAGCCACCGCTTCTTCCGAAACTACAGCGGCGACCTCTGCCGAAACTACTGCTCCTGTTGAAACCACTCGGAAAGTGACGCAGGAAGAAGTCACTGCGGCTCCGGCAACGCAAAAAGTGGATCCCGTTACCGAAGCGCCGGCAGATAATGTGCCGACTACGGTATACTGGACTGAGAACGGCGAGGTATGGCATCGGTCAAGGTCGTGCCCGTCACTGACGCGCTCGAAATATATACTAAGCGGCACGACAGAACAAAGCGGAAAAACGCGCGGATGCCAGAGATGCTCATGATGTAAAGCGGACGAATAGATCATGCGATATATTATTAACAAAATTATAAAAACAAAAACATAAAAGCAGAAATAAAAATCCCTTGAAGCCTTTATTAACAGGCATATCAAGGGATTATTCTTTGGAGCTGGTAATCGGATTCGAACCAATGACATGTTGATTACGAATCAAAACTTGATCAAAAAATCTGTTTTCATCTGTTTCAGAAAGCCTTGATTTATGCAGGTTTTTGTACCATGCTCGACGTTTGCCGCAATCTGTTTATCTTTTGAACCCACGACCAACAAAATCGGAATCCGGTACTCTATCCGGACTGAGCTAAGGGCGGTTATTACGATGCTCACTATTTACGATTTTTGCCGTAAAGTCAAGTGGTATAACCCATATCCGATTGACAAAAACCGACCTCTGTGGTATAGTACATATACCTTAACAAACACAGGTGATAATATGATTTTCAACAATTGTAACATAATTCTCGAAAACGGAATACTCCACGGTGCAAGCCTGAAAACGAAGGGTGACACCATTGCCGAAATAAGCGCAAACACCATCGGTGAAGGTGTGGATTTACACGGTATGTACCTCGCACCCGGCTTTGTTGACGAGCACTGTCACGGAAGCGGTGATTACTGGTTTTTCGAAAATCCGAGAGAGGCAGCACGGTTTCATCTTATTGAAGGCACTACCTCCGTACTTTGCTCAATGTGGCGCAACGCAGGCACGTATTCCTACGAGAAGTCAATCGAAAATGTAAAGTCCGTAATGGCTGACGGTGATACAAACATCCGTGGCGTACATATGGAAGGTCCATACCTTGACGCAGATTTGGGCAGTGAAGGCGGTACTCCTTACCCTGTATCAAAGGAGGAGTACACCCGACTGATTGACATCGGACGTGGCGTTATCCGCCAGTGGACCTTTGACCCCACGCAGGAGGGTGCAAGAGAGTTTGCCGAAGCGGCACAGAGAGCGGGAATCCGACTTGCAGTGTGCTACTCGAAGGCGAAACCCGAGCTTCTTGAGGAGTACATCCGCTACGGACTTTGCGTGTCAAGTCATATGCTCTGCGGAACGGGAAATGCGGAAACTATGTTCACGGGAACGAGAGAACCCGGCTCGGACGTTTTTACGCTTGTGGACGACAGAATGTATGCCGAGGTTATTGCGGACTCACTCGGCGGACATGTCAGACCGTACTTTCTCAAGCTGATTTACAAATGCAAAGGTGCTGACAGAATTGCACTTGTAAGTGACTGTTGCGCAGGCGGTGACACGCACGGCTCTGACAATAACGTAATCAACGGAGAGCTGTACGGTTCAAGGCTCACACTGTCTGTGGCAATACGGAATATGAAGCGTCACACCGGTGCATCTCTTGTTGAGCTTGTGAAAATGGCATCCACTACACCCTCAAAAATAATGGGACTCTACGGCAGACGTGGCTCAATTGAGGTAGGCAAAATCGCAGACCTTGTTGTACTTGACGAAGCCCTGAACGTACAAAAGGTGGTACTCGGCGGAAAAGAAGTGCGGTGACGAAAGTACATTGCAACATACATTAAACGGAGCGGTAAAATGAAACAGAAGAAACTGTTTGCATCGGACTTCGACGGCACACTGAACAACTACAAGGTGGGCATATCGGAGCATACCCGTAAAATGATAGGCAAATTCAGAGCGGAGGGTAACATCTTCGGTGTAGTCACGGGAAGAAATTACGTGGGCGCATCGTGGATATGGGATGACGCCGACGGACTTCTCGACTTTATAATGTGTATGACGGGTGCATACGTAATGGATAAGGAGCGCAAGGTGATTTTCGAGAGCCGTGGCGACGGCGCAATTCTCCCCGAACTCCTTCGACTGATGCTTGAAAAGAAGTGCAGATACCTGAACTACTGCGACCACGAAATGATGTATGAGATACCTCTTGACGCAAACCTCACCGACGACAGTCCCGAAATAATGGAGGCACTGTGCCACAAGAATTTCACCCAAATCAACACCGCCTTCTGTACGGAGGAGGAAACCTACGAATCTGTTGCATTACTGAATGAACGCTTTGCAGGCAAGGTCAATCCGCAGATAAACAACACCTGCATTGATATGCCACCCTACGGTGTATCAAAGGGTGAGGCAGTGGGACGGCTGGCCCGATACTACGGTGTGTCGCCTGAAAACATCTTCACTGCAGGTGACAATATAAACGATATAACAATGCTCACTGCACATTACGGCTTTGCGGTTGAGGGTGCACGGGATGAGGTAATCGGCTCCGCACGTGAGGTGTGCTTTGAGGTGGGCGATATGCTTGAGCGGGTAATGGAGATGTGATGCGCACACACGCAGAGCAGTACAATAAAACAGAATACAAAAGGGGGGTCCAACCGGCCTCCTTTGTTTTATAAGGAGGAGCAAACGTGCCCTCCGCTGAAAGCTACGAGTATTATGCAGTCATGGATGTGAGCACATTGTTTTACCAAGCGAAATAAGTCAGCATATGTGGGTCAAGCTTCTGCTTTTATAAAGATAAGCGTCAAATGAGCGTCAAATGGATGCTTATCGAAAAAAGCTGAAAGCAGAAATAAAAATCCCTTGAAGCCTTTATTAACAGGCATATCAAGGGATTA
>CAZMRH010000151.1:1964-4234 GCA_964568705.1 uncultured Lachnospiraceae bacterium | reverse complement strand
ATATAGAAACGGGAAAATCAGATACGAACTCTAATTTTCCCGTTTTTTGATATTCAATTGGCAGCCTTGTCGCTCTTCTTCTGTGTTTTCTTTTTTATCATCTTTCGGAGTGCGGTAAGCGCATTAGACAGTCCGCCGACCTCATCGATAAGCCCAACCTTCGCTGCCTCTTTACCGTCGATGAGTGAGCCGACATCGGTGGCTATCTGATCGGTACGCATGAGCATTGAGCGGAAGTCTTCCTCACTCACCGACGAATGTGCGGTAACGAAATTGATGATCCTGTCCTGCATACGCTCGAAGTAATAGTAGGTCTGCGGGACTCCGACGACTGTACCCGACATTCGAACGGGATGAATCGTCATCGTCGCAGACGGCACGATAAACGAACGTCTGGCTGATACAGCAAGCGGTACGCCGATGGAGTGACCACCTCCGAGCACCAGGGACACCGTCGGCTTAGACATACTCGCGACCATCTCGGCTATCGCAAGTCCCGCTTCAACGTCGCCACCCATAGTGTTTAGTACCATTAGCATGCCGTCGATGTCCTCATTTTCCTCGATTGATACAAGCAGCGGGATGATATGCTCGTATTTTGTCGCCTTCTGACCGTCAGTAAGAAGGTAATGACCCTCGATCTGCCCGATTATCGTCAGACAGTGGACGGTCTCATTCTCACCGCGCGAGATGATGCCGCCTGTTTTCAGTAGAAACTCAAGTCCGGCAGATTCATCTGCGGCACTGTCGCCGAGAGATACATCCTCTCCGTCAGGCTTTTTATCAATATCGGTTTTGTTATTCAATTATACCGTCCCCCTATTTCTTACGCTTGCTCTTGAATATCAGCGCAGCAAGCAGTCCGAACACAAGTGCGGCGGTTATTCCTGCCGATGCTGCCGTCAGTCCGCCCGACAGTGCGCCGATAAGCCCGTGCTTCTCCACATCCTCGCGCACGCCCTTTGCGATTAAGTTGCCGAAGCCGCTCAGCGGGGTTGACGCACCAGCACCCGCAAATTCCGTCAACGGCTCATACAATCCGACAGCGCTGAGTATTACTCCAGCCACAACATAAGCAACAAGGATTCGCGCCGGTGTCAGTTTCGTTTTATCAATGAGCACCTGTGCAATAATGCATATTGCTCCACCTATCACGAAAGCCCATACGTAATCCATTATTTTATCCATTAAAAGCCCTCCGATGAAGTGATGTGGACCAGATGCGCGATACCCGGTATTGATTCGCCCTGCTGAAGCTTCAGCGGACTCATCAGCGCACCCGTACCGATAAAAAGTATATCCGAATACACGCCCGCACGCAAATTCTTTATCACGTGCGATGCCATGACCACCGCACTGCAACCGCATCCCGAGCCTCCGGCGTGCATGTCCTGCGCGTCGATGTTGTAAATCATTATGCCGCAGTCGACGTGATTTGACGTAATGTCGTGTCCCTTATTCTTGAGCATGTCACGCAGTATCGCGGTTCCTTCACGTCCGAGATCACCCGTGACGATAAGGTCGAACTCCGCCGCGTTCCTACCGCTCTCATTGAAATATCGTTCAAGCGTGTCTATCGCCGCCGGTGCCATCGCCGCACCCATATTGTTGATATCGGTGATGCCTCCGTCGACTACGCATCCCGGCAGAACATCGTCTATCTGTACAGTGCGTCCGCCCAGGTCAACATCGGCAGTATCCGAGGTTACGAGAAACGCGCCCGCGCCTGTTACCGTCCACTGTGAGTTCGGTGTCCGCTGGCCGCCGTATTCAAGAGGATAGCGGAACTGCCGCTCAGCCGAGCAGTTATGCGATGAGGTGACTACGGCACAGCGCTTAAACGAGCTGCCACACATGAGTGAAGCAATCGCAAGTCCTTCAGCCGCAGTGGAACATGCGCCATACAGACCGAAATAAGGAATATCAAAACCGATAAGTCCGTAATTTGAGCCGGCGCACTGATTGAGTAAATCTCCCGCAAAAAGTGCGTCGATATCGGAATCTGACTTTCCCGCCGACGACAGCACACGTGAAAGTGCAAGCCTCTGCATTTCGCTTTCGGCTTTTTCCCACGTTTTCATGCCGAACGTATCGTCGCTGTCCGAGTAAATGTCAAAGCAGTCGCCGAGCGGACCTTCATACTCCGCTCTGCCGACTACCGACGCCGAGTCAGCGATAAATATACGCTTGGCCGGTCTGGTTATTACTTTTGCCATTCTAACACCTCCATTACGCAAAAAGTCCGCATATCCACAGTATCACGCCATACA
>CAZMRH010000151.1:0-1947 GCA_964568705.1 uncultured Lachnospiraceae bacterium | reverse complement strand
GTATGACAGGGCCTGCGATTGTGAATATTTTAGCGCCGACACCTAGTACGAAGCCCTCGGATTTCGTATCAATTGCCGGAGCCGCGACCGCATTTGCAAATCCCGTTATCGGCACAAGCGTTCCCGCACCAGCCAACTTTGCGATATTGTCAAATACACCGATTCCCGTTAGCAGTGCTGTGATGAAAATAAGCGTGACCGAGCAGAGTGTCGCTGAAGTATCTTTTTCAAGTCCGAGCGTGAGATAAATGTCAGTCAGCCCCTGCGCTATCGTACATATCAGTCCGCCTATTAAAAACGCCGCCGTACAGTTCTTGACCATCGGTGACTTTGCCGCGCGGCCGTTCGCGTATTTTTTATAGGTTTGTTTATCGGAATTCATCTGTCTTCCCTCCTGATTCGTTTCAGGTATTATTCCCCGATGAAGTGCCTTTATTACACCACCGGAGTGAATCAGATGCGACATTTCGTAAATCACTTGACACGGCGGTAATCGCAGAGTCTTATTATTATGTAACTTATTTTAAGTGAAGGTGTGAATATGAGGATGAAACTAATCAGCAATGTATTATCAATAATCCTTGCGATTGTTACGCTGCTCGCATTTTTACCTATAAGTGCCGACGCTGACATTACACCATAATCACAAGCTGCGAAAATGACATGCTGACATTTTCCGAAGGTCAGATGAGTTCGGAAGTAACGGTGACGCTTACGCTGTCGGATGCTGTCAAGACCAGATTTAACGTACAGTTCGCGAACGGTGATTTTGTAGAAGGCTTTGTTAAGCTGCTTGAAGTTGACAGCACTACAGCCGCACATGCGATGTTCATGGGCTTCTACGACGACTGGAATGCGATCCCATATACATTCGTTGACAGTCAAGCGGATATAATCAATAATAACGCGTCACTGAACGTAACTCCCGCTGTCGTCGATGTCAGAACCTTCCGCGATACGGCACTCGGCACATCAGCTTAACACCGGATATCACGGGTGATGGAGCGCTGAATGTGAAGGTATACGATTACGCAGGTAATACGACTGAGTACACGATCAACTGCGCTGTAAAATTGTCGAACGTAACAGAGGGCGACATAACGGGCGACACGATGATCAATGCACTCGACATGCTCAGGCTGAAGCTGTATTTCAACGGTAAGATTACACTCAGTGCGTGGCAATTGATGTCGTCGGATACCTCGGATGACGCACGGATAAACTCGCTTGATCTGCTTAAGCTTAAACTGTATCTCAACGGAAAGATACAATCGCTTGAGTGATGTAGAATAAAAAAGCAGGCTCGTCTGAGCCTGCTTTAAATATAAATAAATCCGCCGACGGAACACAGGTTTCTTCGGCGGATTTGTCTGTTATTCATGTGATGGGAATTTCCCTCTGGCTATACCCTTTTACTCTCCTCAAGCCGTGTCAGCACCTTCACCACAGGCACAGTCAGCACGGAGATCACTATATTTCCAGCGCAGTGCAGCATATCATACGGGAATCCCGCGATAACCCACGCTATCGCGGATTTAAACGTCAGGTGAAACATTATCATCTGCGCAGGTGCGTAGAATATGCCGAACAAAAGCCCATGTACGGCACAGATAACAGTGGCAAGAATGCCCGTTTTTATGGGGCTAAGTTCCTTCGGTATCAGCATTGCTGCCGCCCAGAGCAGTGCCCATATATACAGGTACGGTACCCACCACAAATTGAAACCTGCGAACAGTCCGTTCAGAAGTACATATATGTACAGTGGTATGAGCGCCCGACCGCGGTACACCAGTGTATACGCGACGGTGAGCATCGCAAGCGGATGTATGTTTGGCAGAAATTCCATCACCGTTTTTGTGATGTACATTATCGTACCGAGCATCGCAAATACCGCCATATCGCGCACGGTTAACTTACTTTTCATTATTACTCCTAAGACACATAGCC
>CAZMRH010000150.1:0-4244 GCA_964568705.1 uncultured Lachnospiraceae bacterium | reverse complement strand
CCGAGAGCCCGCGCTCCGCCATACCGGCGATAAGCTGGAGATTCGCGAGCGTATGGTCAAGTCTTGCGCCGAGGCCGCCGAAGATGATGAATCGTTTGTACCCCCTCGCTTCACCCTCACCGACCGCGAGCATCATGTCCGTATCATCCTTTTCGGGAGGATGGCGAACAACGCTCACACCGTCCGGCACATGACCGAGTGAATCAAAGTCCCCGACCGCAAGATCGGGTACTATACCCGCGTCATTCAGCACCACTATCCCCGCGTCCGCCGCGATCACAAAATCGCACGGACGCTTTTCTGTTTTTATTATCCCTTCACCGGACGCTCCGGCGATATAGCAGATACCGTCTTTCATCAGAATACCTCCGCCGCCGTGCACCCGTCCGGTACTGTCACCGTATCGCCGAGCGCGAGCGAATATATGCACACCTCGTCAAGCGTGCGCCCGAGCATTGCCGAGCACGCCTCGCGATAGTAGCCGAGCTGGAGCGAATGGCGGTCGAGCAGCTTCTTTTCCGCCGCCGCACGGTGAGTCATCTCGTATTCGCTCAGCCTGTCCGTCTTGTAGTCGATGAGGATCACACGGCCGTCCGCGTCCTCTATCATGCAGTCGATAACGCCTTGCACCGTAAGGCTTACGCCGTCCGCTTCAAGATGTTCCGCAAGCGACTTATCCGATGTGAAGCGGTACGCGGGCATTGCGATATTGAAGCGGAACTCACGCCACAGCCGACGCGCCGTGACGATTTTTTTATAAAGCGGGCTTTTTGCGAACCGCTCGATTTCGTCAAGCCTTACAAGACGTGCGCACTCCTCCGTCATGAAGCCGAGTGACACAAGGCGCGCCGCCTCCTCCGTCACGGATTTATCAAGACTTTCAAAGTCGCAGAACTGCATGAACACGTGTGTCGCGCTTCCCGCTTCCGCCGCACTGTGTACTTCCGTCTCGCCGCTGATGAAATGCGGCACGAGTGCGGCCGGTGCGGGGGCATCGCCGGTTTCGTCAGTATCGGGGAGCGTCGCCGCGTCCGTCATGCCTGTATCCGTAAGGCTGACGCTGCCCTCGCCGCCGTCAGCGCCGTCATCGAGCAGTACGGGCGAGAGCTTCGTCACGGTCAGCTTCGCGGGAACGTCACGCAGATATGCAAAGGGGTATTCGAACGCGATGCGGCGGCGCATATCGTCAAGCACATCAGGCGGTATCGCACGCTTCTCCGCGATGTCAGCCATTTCGGCTGAAGCCGCAGCTTCATCGGTCACTTCGTCATCGATACAGAGGCTGTACGCGTCCGACGAAAGATTATCTGCCGCAGCCATAAGTATCCAGTCGAGGTAGTGTATCTTCTGCATGACGAAGTACGGCGTGACAAATTCCGCATTTCTCACATACTTCGCAAAGCAGTCGCGCGGTTTCTCCACTGCCGCGGTGATGATGAGCCTCTCCCGTGCACGCGTCATCGCGACGTGCAGAAGCCTCATCTCCTCAGAGGACTTCGCGCGGCGCATCAGCTCGCATACCGCCTGACGCAGCGGCGTGTCGCACTTCACAAAGCCCGTGCTGTCGGGTATCTTCATTGCGACGCCGAGCGACGCGCTTGTCAGTATATTCTTCTGCGTATCTTTGAGATTTATCTCGGATTGTGTGCGGCAGATGAAGCATACGGGGAACTCAAGCCCCTTTGAAGCGTGGATGCTCATTATGCTCACGCCGCTGCCCGTGAAGCGTTTGTCCGAATCCTTCACGCCGTCACTCATCGCCGTTCTCAGTCTTTCCGCGAAACCGTACAGCCCGCCGCCGCACTCATGCTCGAAGGTGCGCGCCATGTCGTACAGTTGAAGCAGATTTTCCGTCGGCGACGTGCCTGAATCAGGTGCGGCATCGCATATCGCGATGAGACGCATATCGCGCAGGATGAAGTCGCACGCCTCGTCGCAGCCGATATCGCAAAGTCTCTCGCGCAGTGCGGCAAAGCGTGTGACGAATTCACCGCAGCGAAGCACAAGACTGTATTCGGGTGAGTTCCTTTCTAAGCCCTCCGCCGTATCCGAGTATTCGATGAGCGCCGACCACAGCGACATCCTGTCGTGACGGAATGCTCCGAGCAGGACGAGGTCATCCGCCGTAAAGCCGAAAACGGGACTTTTCATCGCCGCCGCAAGATCGCGTGAGTTCGCGGGGTTGTCGAGCGCAAGGATTATACTCACCGCGAGCATCACCTCGGGCGTATCGAATATCGTACCGGCCGCCTGACTGCGCACGGGTATCCCGTAACGGCGGAACACGTCAGTATAGACTTCCGCGAAGTTTTTCGCCGAACGGAGCAGTACTGCGATGTCGGCGTAGGTTATCGGTGAGCCGTCGGCGCGCGTCTCCGTTTTCACAAGCTCGGTGATGCGCCGCGCGACCATGTCCGCCTCAAGTTCATCCTTCGACTGAACGGTGTGACCATCCATGTCGGTTTTAAGCTGCGCCGCGTCGATGAGCCGTATCTCGACAGGCACGGATGGTGTATCCGGCAGTGCGCAGACAAGCTCATCCTTCTTCGTAAACGGCGTGTCGCCCGCGGGGAACGAGCGGCGCGACACCATGTTGATAAAGCGGATAATCTTCTCCGAGCAGCGGAAATTTTCACTCATGTACACCGATGCCGCAGTACCGCCGTCCGATACCGTGCCGTTCCACTTATCGCGATACGAGTTGAAAACTTCCGGCTGCGCTCCGCGAAAACTATAGATACTCTGCTTCACGTCGCCGACAAGGAATCGCGGTGCGTGCAGTGCGGCATTCTCGAAAATTTTATCCTGAACTCTGTTCGTGTCCTGATATTCGTCGATGAATATGTAGTCGAACTGCTCCGATACGTCGCGCGCCGCGTCCGTCGGCGAGCCGTCGGGGTTCACGAGCAGCCGGTACGCGAGCATCTCAAGATCACCGTAGTCGAGTATGCCGAGCTGACGTTTTTTATCGGAAAAGAGCCGTCCGAACTCGCGCTCAACTGTCGCCGCCGTGCGAAGATACGACGCGGTCTGCGTCATTGCAACGGCGATTTCAGCCTCGGTCAGCTTAAAGTATGCACTAAGCGTCGATTTTATCTCAGTCTTAAACGCGTTCCTCATTTCCTTGAAGTACAGGCTTTCGTCAGTCTGGTCGGCAGTGCTGACTATCGGCATACGCTCATCCGTAAAGCCGCCGAGCTGTTCACGCACGCTGTCGTATGTGCCGCCCTTCGCCATACCCGCAAGCGTGTCACAGAAGTCGGTGTAATGCACGGCGAGCGGAAGATACCGTGCGAACGTCGCGTCATCCGTAAACACCTTCGCGCTTACCGCGAAAATTTTACTGTAATACTCCGCCATGCCGATAACGCGTCTCTTAAGCGCATCGCCGTATACCGAAGCAAAGAATCCCGTGCCGGCGGTGCGGCACAGCTCGTCGGCGTACTCTGTGAGCCGGTCAGCCCCGAATCCGTTCGATTCAAGGAAGTCGGCGATGGCGAGCATCTCCTCGTCAAAGCGCTTCTCGTCGCGCGATCCGCCGAATGCCGACGCGAGCGCCTCAAACGACACCGCACCGTCCGACGTATCGACTGTCAGCTCGCCGTCGAAGAAATCGTCAAGCACCGTATTCATCGCCGCGCTGCGGAGTGTGCCGATCTGTCCCTCGTCACCTATGCGGAACGTCGGCGGCAGCCCGAGCAGCGAAAAATTCGGGCGGATGAGCGACATACAGAACGCATGTATCGTGGATATCTTCGCGCTCTCAAGCTCCGCGAGTTTCGACGACAATCTCCGCACTCCCGGATTCTCCGCAATCACCGCCGACAGCGCGTCCGATATTCTTGAGTAAAGCTCGGCGGCGGCGGCTCTCGAGAAGGTCACGACCGCGATACGCGAGGGTGACACGTCCTCATCGACGATGAGGCGGATGATGCGCTCGGTCAGCGTCGCGGTCTTGCCGCTTCCGGCGACTGCCGAGATAAGCAGGTTTCCGTTCCATGCGAGCGCGTCAGACTGTGCGGCAGTCCATGTGCGTGTCTCACTGCGGCGGATTTTCGACTTTCCGCCGTCCGCCGTTTTCATTTCGCCTGTCATCATTTCGCACCTCCTATCCGGCATACGAGCCGCATTTCACAATATTTGCACGGTGAATTATTACCTTGCCCTACAGGAGAAGCGTCACATTTACCTCCGACGATCTCCGCGGCGATATTCGCGACCGCTCCTTTCACTTCGTCGAGCAG
>CAZMRH010000149.1:0-4267 GCA_964568705.1 uncultured Lachnospiraceae bacterium | reverse complement strand
TATTCAGCTACGACCTCGTCGGGATTTATTACGTTGCCGCGCGATTTCGACATCTTCTCGCCGTTCTCTCCAAGAATCATGCCGTGCGCAGTGCGCTTGAGGTACGGCTCGGGGCACTTGAGAATGTCGATATCGTAGAGGAACTTCGCCCAGAAACGGGAGTAGAGCAGATGAAGTGTGACGTGCTCCATGCCGCCGTTATACCAATCGACAGGCATCCAGTATTCGAGCGCTTCCTTTGACGCAAGCGCCTCCTTATTGTGCGGATCGCAGTAGCGCAGGAAGTACCATGACGAACCGGCCCAGTTAGGCATTGTGTCTGTCTCACGCTTAGCGGGCGCTCCGCAGTGAGGACAGGTTGTGGTAACCCAGTCGGTTATCTTTGAAAGCGGCGATTCACCTGTATCGGTCGTTTCGTAATCCTTTATATCGGGAAGCAGAAGCGGAAGCTCTGATTCCGGAAGAGGAACCCAGCCGCACTTCTCGCAGTATACCATCGGTACGGGCTCGCCCCAGTAACGCTGACGTGAGAACACCCAGTCGCGCAGTTTATAGTTTATCTTCCTGTGTCCGATTCCCTTTTCTTCAAGCCAGTCCTTTATCTTTACCTTCGCATCCGCCACGCGAAGTCCGTCAAGGAAGCCGGAATTGCACATCACGCCGTCCTCAACATCGGTATATGCGGCTTCATCCACATTCCCGCCTGCAACTACCTCGATTATCAGCAAATCAAATGCTTTTGCAAAGTCCCAGTCACGTGTATCGTGTGCCGGAACTGCCATGATCGCACCTGTTCCGTAAGTCGAGAGGACATAGTCGGAAATAAATATCGGAATCTCCTTACCGTTTACCGGATTTATCGCGGAAACGCCAGCAAGTCGGACACCGGTTTTATCCTTGACGAGCTCGGTGCGCTCAAAGTCTGATTTTTTTGCAGCCTCTGCCTGATATGTCGCGACCTCGTCTATATTCGTGAGTAGACCGCTCCATTTTGATATAAGCTCATGCTCGGGAGCGATTACCATGTAGGTTGCGCCGAAAAGTGTATCGGGACGTGTGGTGTAAACCGTGATCGTGTCTCCCGCCGTTGACTTGAAGTCGACCTCGGCGCCCTCGCTGCGTCCGATCCAGTTTATCTCCTGCGTCTTTACTCTCTCGATAAAGTCAAGCGGTGCGAGATCGTCGATAAGTCTCTGTGCATATTCGGTGATTTTCAGCATCCACTGGCTCTTGACCTTGTGAATGACTTCTCCGCCGCATCTCTCGCATACGCCGTTTACCACTTCCTCATTAGCAAGAACTACCTTGCAGGAGGTGCAGAAATTTACACTCATTTCCTTCTTGTATGCAAGTCCCTTTTTGTAGAGCTGAAGGAATATCCACTGTGTCCATTTATAGTATTCGGGATCGGTCGTGTTTATCTCGCGATCCCAGTCGAAGCTGAGCCCGAGCATCTTGAGCTGTTCGGTGAATCTTGCGACATTGCGTTTTGTGATGATCGCCGGATGTATCTTATTCTTTATCGCATAATTCTCTGTCGGAAGTCCAAAGGCATCCCAGCCTATCGGGAAAAGGACATTGTAGCCTTCCATGCGCTTCTTTCTGGAGATGATGTCCATTGCGGTATACGGTCTCGGATGACCGATGTGCAGTCCCTGACCGGACGGATACGGAAACTCTACGAGCGCGTAGTATTTTTTCTTTGTGTAATCGTCTGAAGCATGAAACGCATCAGCTTCAGCCCATTTTTGCTGCCACTTCTTTTCGATTCTGTCAAACTCGTATTTCACTGCCTTATCCTCTTTTCAGTCTTCTGTTACAAGCGTGCTAATATCTTTTTCGACCGTCTGGTCGTACAGCTTCTCTAGCTTATAAAAATTTCTCGAATCGTTGCCGAACACATGCACTATCACAAATCCGTAGTCGAGCAGCACCCAGTTATCACCGCGCTGACCCTCGGTGTGATTCGGTGTGATGCCGCACTCGCTGAGTCTGAACTCCACTTCATCCGCAAGCGACTTTATCTGTGTTGACGAATTACCGGTGCAGATAACGAAGTAATCCGCGATTACCGTCTGCTTTTCGACATAAAGCAGTTTTATATCACGCGCCTTCTTTGAGTCAAGCACGCGAACTATATATTCGGCAACCTCACGCGATGAGCTTTCGCCCGTTACCTTTACTTCGATCATATCTTTTTTGTTTTCATTATTCTCCATACCGTACTCCCATTATTTTATGTTTTATTGATATGCGGGGATGTAAATCGAATCTTCATTCACTCCGTCAGCAGTGTATTCAACATTTCCGCTTGTGCCGTCCTCGTTTACCTTGTTATAAATAGTCAGCATTGCCTGAGATGACTCGTCCACAAATGCTTTTTTCTTATCGAATATACTGTCAGTGATATCTGTATTGAACACGTTGAAGTGCTTGTTTACCGCTTCAAGCAGATCGGCACGATTAAGTACATATGCACCGTCAGCTCCGTCCCATACTCCCGATGCAGTCAGCATCACGACCTTCGACATATCAACACCGAGTATGCTCTTTGCAAAATAAATCATCTGATCGAGTGAAAGGCTTGTCTTTACATTGTCTCTCGTATAGCCGGCCAGGTCTGATATAAGATCAACATTTGTTATGCTTATGCTTGATTTCAGCTTTTGCAGGAATGCAGACATAAATATCTTCTGAGCGTTTCCGCGTCCGATGTCAGCCTGCACATAGTCCGAACGGAATCTGACAAACTGTTCTGCCTGATTGCCGTTGAGCGTCTGCTGTCCTTCCTTAAGGTGAATATGCAGATTCTGCTTGGAATCGTCGTAATCCATATCCATAGGAACGTAAAGCTCAACTCCGCCGATACGGTCTACTATGTTTTCAAGACCATCGAGGTCGATAATCGAAACGTAGTCTATGTTTATGCACATGTTTGTTTCAAGCACGTCGGCAAACTTGTTGAGCGTATCGATTTCCGGGGTCTTTGACCCTGCCTGCGATGCCTTGCCGTACAGCACTTTGTATATAGTGTTTATCTTTGTGTAGCCCGTCTCATTTTCAACATATGTGTCACGCGGCATCTGTATTATCGACAGTTCCTGCGTTTTTACATTGTAATTGATAAGTGCGACAAAGTCAGTAAGAAAAGCCACTCGGTCATAACCGAGGAAAAGAAAATTATATTCGCCGTCTTTACGGTTATACGCGTTATCGACGATAGGTTCACCGTTCTCATCCGTTCCGCCCGCAGCCTCAGTTTCAAAGCTCGGTGTTGTCTCAACAGTCGGTCTGTACAGGAATAAGTACAGAACGGTATACAGTATCAGCGCGGCTACAAGTACTATCACCACCGCAAGTGCTCTGTTCAATCCCTTTGATTTTTTCATCAGTCTTTTATCTCCGTGTTCAATAATTTGCGATAACCAAGCTGATCGTTACGCGCCTCGGTCGTATTCGTGTCAAGCGGTGCGCCGTCACCGATCAGACAGTCTATCGTCAGATCGAATGACAGAATCATTGTATCACACAGAATACGTCTGTTTGTTTCCATTCCGTCGCTGTTTTTATAACAATTATAGAAATACTCCCGAAGCTTCACGCAGTCAGGAAAGGTGCGTGTCTCCTCGATATAGTCGGCAAGATAAATGAGCTGCTCGAAAACGGTCATGCCGCGTCTGCCTGTCGTATGCCACAGGATTGCGCCGTATATCTCATCGTCGACAATATCGGGAAACAGCCGTCTCGCAAGTGCCGCGCCCGTTTTCGCATGAAAGAGTTTAGGTGACTCGAGTTCACTGTCAGATGGTATTATACCAAATTCCTCACAGCATTGCAACTGTTTTTCATAAGAATACTGTTTGGTAATGTCGTGAAGTATCGCTGCAGCGCGAAGGCTGTCGAGCTTATCGGGAAGATAAATGCGACCAAGTTCCGCTGCTTCCCGCTCAACTCCGAATGTATGCTCAAGCCTTTTGCCGGAAATATATTTGCAAACAGCGGCACGAAGCCCGTCGAGCGTTTTTTCTTTTATTGCCTTATTCAAAATATCACCCTCAAACATACAGTCCGCGTCTTTTTATAATTTCAAGAGTCTCCGCCGTGACACAGTCCGATATGTCGCCGCCGCTCTTATATTTTTCGCGTATCTCGGATGACGACATCTCAATTGTGTCCATTTGCAGATATTTTATCTTTGCGCCGTATTCTTCTTTGTATCGCTGCTCACGGACAGTGTATTCATCATTCTGTATCCCTCCGCGATACG
>CAZMRH010000148.1:3041-4278 GCA_964568705.1 uncultured Lachnospiraceae bacterium | reverse complement strand
TATTTTACTTCAAAATCACGATTCTGTCAAGTACCGCGCACAATACTGTCATCCGCGCCGTCTCACCGAGAATACGCGGTATTCAAATGCCGTAAAGCCCTCGCATTCGATTTCGATCTTCACACTTTCCTTGCCGATTGTATATAGCGCCGGTATGACAAAGTCGCTGTCGGCAAAGGATGCGATATCGTTGAAGCCCGGATTATACCACTCTCCGACGCGGTCACCGTCAACATATACGGTTCCCTTTTGCGGCGAGTGTGACTGATCATACAGCCTGCGGAGTACAATACCGAGGTTTTTGTCGTCAAGTGCGGCGGTGAAGTTGATTTTACCGTTCTCGTGGAGATATCCGCTTCTCGTATATGTCGGCTCACGTCTGTCACCCTCATTCTTTGACGTAAGCGTGATCTCCGTCGCAGACTCTGATTCATACGAATGAAGTGTGCGCGACGCTTCGCTTGCGACGTTGATGAAGTCAGTTTCTTCATACAGCGATTCCTCCATGCGGTACGACAGGCACAGCGAGCTGTATTCCGAATATGTCTGACCGACCGCGCCGTGCTGTATGCAGAGCTTTATCCCGTTCGAGAAGCTTATCGGCATGTCTAGCAGAAAACGGTAGTAGCACGACGGATTTATAAATGAGCCTTCGATCGTCGAGCCGCCCATTAGGTAAACATCATTTACGCATCCCGCGCAAAGCGAATCATATTTGAGATTCGGCCACCAGCAGCCGAGGTAGAAGTCCTCGGTTCCAGTTCCGTTTATCTGCGGCGCAACCGTTCCGTTTATATAGAAATGTTCGTTTCCCTCGCAGTACTGACCGCCGACGCACGTCTGGATAACGCCCGCGATATTGCCGCGTCCCGGAAACTCGCCGATCAGCCAGTCGCCGAACAGCTGCGTCTTACCCTGACGGTAATCAGCGCAGAAGTATCCGACATCCTCGTCACCGTACGGATAATCGGAGACAGTCAATTTGAGCTTGAACGATACCTTTGTTTTCGGCAAGTCTACAAGTGTTATATGGGCTGATTTGCGGTATGGCATCGGCAGTCTGAACGTCATTTTTACCTTGCCGTCCGCCTTTGTCACCTCAAGTCCCGACGTATGTATCTCGGCATAACCGAGGTGCTGTGCGAACAGATATAAAAGCGGGCATGCGACCTGCGAAATGAGGTTATTATCCCACGAAATGTCAAGCTGAATATCGGAAAGATCCTCGTCCTCATCC
>CAZMRH010000148.1:0-3028 GCA_964568705.1 uncultured Lachnospiraceae bacterium | reverse complement strand
TCGTGATAACTCCAGCTTTATCTGATGTAAAGACTTCCGTGTAACCCTTGTCAAGCGTCACATCACTCTCAAACGTCTCGTCCGCTTGTATCTCATATCTGCCTTCAAGCGCCGACTGGAAGCACGCCGTATCGTCGAGACCGCGTGATGCGCTCTCGCCGGCTGAAAAACGTTCGAACATTATATGATAGTAGAAGTCGAGCTTGCCGGTCGCTGTGATCTTCAGCCCGTTCGTATACGGTATCTGGATGAAGCAGTTGCCCGCGACGCACTCCGCTTCACTATAATGACCTCGTTCCTCAAGCGTATTGCCCGTGCCAGTAAGAAACGACAGCCCACCCGTGAACAGTTCGCGAAGCGTCACTGTGTAGTCGGGTGTGGCGCTTCCGCCGAAGTAGAAGTGCAGCTCCGTCTCATTGGTGACGATTGCCGACCAAATGCTCTTGATACAGCCGCCGCCGACCTCGTCGAACATCACCATCGAGGAGTCAGAATCCTTATAGAGGAACTGACCGAAGTCGCCGTTTTCGTTCTTTCGGTCAAAGCTCGACACCTGCATCGTCTGCCTTGCGGGTGAAATGATCGGAAGGTGCGATAAGTTATAGAATTCGTACATGAAAATTCTCCTTTAGTCGGATTAATACATGTACATTATATTCTTATCTGAGTGCAAAGTCAAGTAGCACGGTAGATTTATAAAGCAATATCACCGCTGAACTCAGCAGTTCAGCGGTGATATTGCCGTATGTATCCGTCACTCAGCCGAACAGCGAATGTATGCGTTCGGTCATGTCAGCCGAGATTGCGGCGACTTTATCGAAATCCATCGCGCCGCGGTATATTTTTTCAATACCGAAGTGATACTCTCCCGCGCGTGCAAGCGAATCTATCACTTCCTGCGATATCTCGGCGCGACATCCTGCAAGAATCCTGAGCTTCTGGCGGTTCGCGGATATCACCGCGGTATCGGTGAAGCGTTTCATATTGATGTACGATGATGCTTCGTCGGTACGCTCGTCGGCAAGCGTGAACGACATCCCGTATTCGGGAAAATACATTTCGCGTATCATGTTTTCATTTGACGGATGCGGCGAGATCATCACGGCAGTACTCATGCGCCGAGCTGTATCAAGAAGCGACGCGAAGCAGTATTTTGACGCTCCGGCAATATCAAGTATACGATAACGATGATGGGCAAGCGACTCAAACGTACCCAGCGATACCGCGCCATTCATCGTAAGCGCGGCGGTGTACCTTGTTTCGACTGAATACCCACTTCCGCGCTTCTGATTCTTAAAGAGTCTCGCCACCGCGCCGTCAAGCTTTTCACAGTCGACTGCCGGTCCGCACACCTTCATCGCCGTAGACGTAAGACGCTCAGCCGCCGCAAGATAAGTATATACCGCCGTAAAACATTCGCGCTTTTTATTCACAAGACTGCGTATACTGTCGCTCTCTCTCATGAGTACACCCGTATCCCAGCATCTTCCGAGGTCGACCAGCTCCGACACGGCACCCGGATACACCGTATCAATCATATGCGGCGCGGTGCCGTCAGCTATACCGACTGTCGCACCGCCGCGCGTATGAATTATCACACCGTCAAGCGAACCAGCGTCCGAGCCGCACAGATAGTATTCGCATGATGCTCCGTTCGCCTCAAGCGATGACGCGACTGTGCGTATCAGTGTGTTCTTGCCGGTACCGCTTCCTCCCTTGATAATGTACAGACGCGAGAGTCTGTCCTCGGAAAAAATATCGCCGTAGGCATGTCTGAAGCCCGCGGCGGTATTGGCACCGAAAAAGTATGCGTTTTTGTATGTATCGGACATCATCGTGTATTTGTCGTAAAAATAATTCATATCCGCCTCCGCATGATTGTAGTCTTATACTACTTTCATAATATGCGGTGAGGGTGAATCGGTTACAAAAATCACGCGGCTCAGCTTGTATATTTTGAATATGCGTAGATACAGTCGTTCACGGGCTTGTAGGATGCATCGGCGGAGGCGGTCACGAAAATAAACTCGCGTCCCTCCGTGCTTACCGCATAGCTTGCCATGCAGTTACCCGCTTCGGTCGTATATCCGGTCTTGCCGCCCTTTACTACAGCGACTTCAGGCTCAGTACCGTACATACGCGTGAAAATCGTACTTTGAAGCAGCAGTCCGTCCGGATGCTTGTCGGTCTTTATCGTTGTATATTCGGCTGCCGAGAGCACCGTGCGGCACAAGTCATTAGTAAGCGCGTACTTTAGTATAAGCGCCATGTCGTGAACGGTGCTGTAGTGGTCGGTGTTATGCAGTCCGCTGGAATTCGCAAAATGAGTTCCGGTAAGTCCGATTTCTGCCGCTTTTTCATTCATCAGTGCAACGAAATCCGCTTCGTTTCCGCTGACGTACTGTGCTATTGCTACCGTACAGTCAGCGCCCGACGGTAGTACCACACCGTACAGAAGATCTCGCACGGTGACGGTTTCTCCTGCTAAAATCCCCGATATCGTTGCGTTCTGCTTATACAGCGGGTCGATTATCTCGGCGGACATTTCAAAGGTATCATCAAGATTGTTTATATGCTCCGCGGCGACGATAAGTGTCATCATCTTCGTCATTGACGCGGGATAGATGCGTTCGTCGGGATTTTTCTCCGCTACCACGGTATTTTTTTCAACATCAATAAGTATGCCGAATTTACTGGATATGTTTTCGCCGAGCTGCACTGTCGTGTCGGTAGCTTTCGCATACGGCGACGGAGCGTTCTCGGCAGCAGTTGTGTCGGACAGCTCATTTTCAAGTACAATCGCAGGAGCTTCGGTTATCGCAGGAAGTGACGCGCGGCGGTGCGATGTACCTGCGATTATCAGGCAGACGACCACGGCGATGATTATTAACACTGCCGCCGCGATGGCGATTAGCTGACGGTCCGACAGTCTTTCGACGAAGTCACGTACGCCTGAGGAATTTTGCGCCGGTCTTTGCGTGTTTCCGTAGCCGCGTGAAGCAGGTACGGGTTTTCTTCCGGCTCCATT
>CAZMRH010000147.1:0-4285 GCA_964568705.1 uncultured Lachnospiraceae bacterium | reverse complement strand
AGGTAGCGATAGTTTCATCGAAGCCGCAGACGACGCGCACGCGTATCACGGGCATACTTACGAAGGGTGAGAATCAGTTCGTATTCCTCGATACGCCGGGCTTCCATAAGCCCAAGAACAAGCTCGGTAACTACATGATTAAGTCGGTGCGTACATCGATCGGAAGCGCGGACGCAGCGGTGCTTGTGGCTGAGGCGGCGTATCCTCCGGGGGAAATTGAAAAGGAAATGATGGCGCAGCTTAAGCGAAGTGAGCTTCCTGCGATACTTGCGCTGAGCAAAATAGACCTTGTGAACCGCGAGACGATAGCTAAAACGATATCGGAATACGCCGAACTGTATGACTTTGCGGCAGTCGTGCCGACATCGGGACTTAAGGGGAAGAACGTCGACGCGGTGCTTGAGGAATCGGAAAAATTTTTGTACGAGAGCGACTGGATATTCCCGGACGATATAATAACCGATCAGCCGGAGCGTCAGATCGCCGCGGAGATAATACGCGAAAAATTGCTCCGCACACTTTCGATGGAGATACCGCACGGTACCGCCGTCGTCATCGAGGAGTTCACCGAAGACGACCGCATGATACGCATCCGCGCGGAGATATACTGCGAGAAGCAGTCGCACAAGGGCATCATCGTCGGCAAGAACGGCGAGACGCTAAAGCGTATCGGTACGGCGGCGCGTGAGGATATGGAAGCGTTCTTCGACACAAAGGTGTATATCAATCTGTGGGTTA
Organism: uncultured Lachnospiraceae bacterium; assembly: GCA_964568705.1. Taxonomy (GTDB): domain Bacteria; phylum Bacillota; class Clostridia; order Oscillospirales; family CAG-272; genus CAZMRH01. The sequence goes on along the minus strand of CAZMRH010000147.1, from coordinate 3,547 downwards.
AGGTCAAGGAAAACTGGCGCGACAGTGACTTTAATCTCAATAACTTCGGCTTCGATCCGAAGAATCTGGACTGAGGCACGTTATGGAGCAGATCTGCGTCCGCGGACTTGTGGTGAGGGAATATCAGGTCGGGGAAAACGACAAGCTGCTTGACATAGTGACCGACGAATACGGCAAGCTGACGGTGTCGGCAAAGGGCGTGAAAAGCCTCAGAAACCGCAACATGGCATCATCTCAGCTTTTCGCCTACAGTACCTTCACGCTGCGAAAAAGAGGAAAGTATTACTACATCAGCGACAGCGACTCGATTGAATTATTCTTCGGACTTCGCACCGATATTGAAAAGCTTGCGCTTGCGACTTACATCTGCGATATCACGGATGAACTGGCGATCGAGGATATAGCGGAAGCGGAGCTTCTGAAGCTTACGCTGAACACGCTGTATGCGCTCTCGGAGAAAAAAATCAACGTCACGCAGATCAAGGCGGCATTCGAGATGCGTGCGGCATCGGTTGCGGGATTCTGCCCCGACCTTGTCGCGTGTCACGGCTGCGGAAGCTACAGACCGGGCGAAATGTATCTCGATGTGATGAACGGACGGCTTCTGTGCGCTGACTGTAAGCCGAAATACGACGCTGTCGCCGAGAGACATGACGACGGTACGGCAAGGCTCTATCTGGGCATGAACGACGCGGTGCTCGACGCGGTGAGGTACATAATCTTCTCACCCGAGACGCGGTATCTCTCGTTCAGACTTGACGGCACGGAGCTTTCGGGACTTGCATATGTCTGCGAGAACTACCTTCTCAATCACATAGGACACGGCTATCAGTCTCTCGACTACTTTAAGGCAATAATGTAAAAATAAAGGTACAGACATGAACGAAAGAACACTTTATACTCTTGAATTTGACAAGATACGGGAGATGCTTGCGGAGGTGTCCCCTACTGAGGGCGCAGCTGAAAAGGCACTCAGAATTACACCTGCATCTGACCTTGAGGTGGCGGTAAAGCGTCAGAAATACACAACTGACGCGAAGCGGCTGATGGGACATAAAGGCATGCCTTCCTTCGGCAGAGTGCGCGACGTGAGAAGTATAGCCGACCGCGCGGATAAGGGCGCGGTACTAACGACGAGAGAGCTTATGGATACGGCGACGGTACTGAAAACCGCACGCACACTTCAAGGTTACATCAGCGAACGCGACGCCGATTGCTCACTTGACGAGCTTTTTAAGAGACTACTGCCGAATAAAAAGCTCGAAGCGCAGATAAACTCGACGGTCATCGCCGAGGATATGATCGCGGACGAGGCATCGCCGGAACTTGCCGACATAAGACGCAAGATACGGAACATCAACGCGAAAATCAAGGATCTTCTGCAGAAGTACGTCTCAGGCGGGATAAATTCAAAATATCTTCAGGAAAATATTGTCACACAGCGTAGCGGGCGGTACGTCATCCCTGTAAAAAACGAATACCGAAACGAGGTCAAGGGACTGATTCACGACACATCATCATCCGGCGCGACACTGTTTATTGAGCCGATGAGCGTGGTGGAAGCGAATAACGAGCTTCGGGAGCTTGGCAGCCGCGAGAAGCATGAGATCGACAGAATCCTGTCGGAACTGTCGGCGCAGGTGGCGGCGTTCGGCGATGAACTGTGCCTTGACTACTTGAATCTGACCGACCTTGCATTCATCTTCGCATGTGCGGAGCTGTCATATAAAATGGACGCGTCCGAGCCGCACATCACGGAAAAGCGCGTGATAACGCTGCACCGCGCGAGACACCCGCTTCTTGACACGAAGTCGGTCGTACCGATAAACGTGTCGCTCGGCGGCGAATATGATATGCTCGTTGTTACAGGACCGAATACGGGCGGAAAGACTGTGACATTGAAAACAATCGGACTGTTCGCGATAATGGCGCAGGCAGGGCTTCACATTCCGGCTGACGACGATTCGACCGTGTGCGTGTTCGACGAGATATTCTCAGATATCGGCGATGAGCAGAGCATCGAGCAGTCGCTTTCGACATTCTCGTCGCACATGACGGAGATAATCCGCATCATGAATGCGATGACTGATAAGTCGCTGGTGCTCTTTGACGAGCTTGGCAGCGGCACCGATCCGGTTGAGGGCGCGGCACTTGCGATGGCGATACTTGAGGAGGTGCGCTCGGTCGGTGCACTGTGTGCGGCGACTACTCATTATGCGGAGCTTAAGGCGTACGCGATTGAGACTGACGGCGTGCAGAATGCGTCGTGCGAATTCAACGTTGAGACTCTCAAGCCGACGTACAAACTCATCATCGGCGCACCGGGCAAGTCGAACGCGTTCGCGATTTCGGAAAAGCTCGGACTGCCTGAAAATATCGTGGCGAGAGCCGGACGGTACATCGACAGCGGAAGCCGAAGCTTTGAAGAAGTAATAGAAAAGCTCGAGAGCGAGCGTCAGAAGCTCGAGGGTGAACGTGCGGAGGCTGTAAGGCTTCGCCGTGAGTTCGAAGCGAATAAAAAAGAAGCCGAAGCCGAGCTTGAACGCCGCATCGGCAGCGCGAAGGCTGAAGCTGAAGCCATGCAGAAGAAGGCGCGTCAGATGGTCGATTCTGCGCGCGCGTCAAGTGATTTTATCCTCGGACAGCTTGACGAGGTAAAGAAGGCGCGACAGGCGGATGATTTCGCCGAAAGACTCGCGAATACCAAGCGTGTGGTCAAGTCGAAGCTGCGCGAAGCGGGTGACGCAGTGACCGATGACACCGACGAGGACAACAGCGACTATAAACTCCCGCGTCCGCTAAAAAAGGGCGATTCGGTAGTACACCGCACGATGGGAACGTCCGGCACACTTGCGGAGGATCCCGACAAAAACGGCAATGTCACCGTGCAGATGGGTGTGATGAAGCTGCGCGTATCGGTCGATCAGTTAAGACTCGTCGAGGATGATGTGAAGGTGAAGAGCGGCGGTAAGACGAAGGACGTGTCAACGTGGTCGAAGTCGGTAAGCTCCACTTTCAAGCCGGAGCTTGACGTTCGCGGAATGATCGGAGACGACGCGTGGTTCATGGTAGATAAATACCTCGATGACGCAGCGGTCGCGAAGATAAAATCCGTCACGGTTATTCACGGAAAAGGAACGGGCGCACTGAGAACGGCGATATGGAATCACCTGAAGCGTGACAGCCGCGTTAAGTCCTACCGTGCCGGACAGTACGGCGAGGGCGACTTCGGCGTGACTGTAATCGAACTGAAATAAGCATACAAGAAAGAGACTTGCGTCGGCAAGTCTCTTGTGATTTACCGTAAAATACACTGCTTACAGCAGCGAATCAACCGATGGTTGAATTACTACTGCGACATTCAACGTGGAATAGTACACTATAAGTAGAGTCGACAAACGCCCAAAAATCTGATACAATAAAACAAATCAGAAAGACCTCGGCGTTTTCAAGAATCAGAACAAGCATCAGCTTACTTCGTATGAAAAGAGTTTAAGAACCGCCGCCTTTTCAGTTTCCTTCATCTTCTTGTAAACTAATCCAAACT
>CAZMRH010000146.1:0-4332 GCA_964568705.1 uncultured Lachnospiraceae bacterium | reverse complement strand
GTGTCCGGCAAAGGTCAGCTACGTCAAGAACGGCTTCGCGGGCTACAAGAGTCAGGTCGATGAGGTCGTCTCGATAAGCGATATCTATTTTCTTCTCATCAATGAGATGAAGCACAGCGAAAACATAGAAACGCTCAGCGAGTCCGGCATGATCGGTATAGGCTGGGCAAGCTCCGGCGGTGAAGCAACGGCGATTTTCAACGAAAACTACCTTGCCGCCGACGGTATCGACAATGTTATACGCGTGCTTGACCAGATAGAGAACGGCAACATTCCTCCGCTTGAATTCATTGAGCTGAACGCCTGTACTGGCGGCTGCGTCGGCGGAGTTATGACGATGCAGAATCCGTTTATCGCAAAGGCAAGACTTCAGACACTGCGCCGTTATCTTCCTGTGTCGCAGAACTTCCTCTCACCGGAGGACGAAAAGTATATCCCCGAAAATTATATATTCAATGAGCTTCCCGTGTATCATCGGATATCAAGACTCAGCGACAGCATGGCGGAGTCGATGCGGATGATGTCCGATATCCAGAAGCTGCGCGACAGTCTGCCCGGTATCGACTGCGGCTCATGCGGAGCTCCGTCCTGCCGCGCATTTGCGGAGGATATCGTAAAGCACTGCGCCGACATACACGACTGTGTGCTGCGAGACGGCAGACGCTTCGGCAGAAAGAAAGCAGAAGGGGATGACGGTCATGACGGTAAATGAGCTGTCGGAGAAAAATGGTTTTCGTGCCGTGGTACTGACTGACGGCGATCGCGAAATATGCGGCGGATACGTCGGCGACCTACTCAGCTGGGTCATGGGCAGAGCAAAGGCTGACTGTGCGTGGATTACGATAATGTCAAACCTGAACATCGTCGCGGTTGCTTCTCTTGCGGATGTCGCCTGCGTGATACTTGCCGAGGGCGTTATGCCGGATGACGGTGTGGCCGATGCGGCAGCGGGGCGCGGAATAAACATCATCTCCGCCGACATGCCCGCGTTTGAGGCGGCAGCCCTTATATCAGGTATGCTCTGATGCGCCGCTACTACTATGATCTACACCTTCACTCCTGTCTCTCACCGTGCGGCGACAACGACTCAACGCCGAACAGTATCGCGGGAATCGCAAAGCTGTCGGGACTTGAGCTTGTCGCGCTGACCGATCACAACACGTCGAAAAACTGCCCCGCATTCTTTGAGGCGGCAGAGCGGTACGGCATAATACCGGTCGCCGGAATGGAGCTGACAACATCGGAGGATATCCACCTCGTTTGCCTGTTTCCGACGCTTGACGCCGCGATGAAGTTTGACGAGACGGTGGATGCGCGGCGGGTTAAGATTAAAAACCGTCCCGACATATTCGGGGAACAGCTCATCTGTGACAGCGAGGACAACATCATCGGTCACGACGAAAACCTATTACCGAATGCGACGGAGATATCGCTTGACGAGGCGTTCGCTATGGTATGTGACTTCGGCGGTGTGGCGTATCCGGCTCATATCGACCGTCAGGCAAACGGGGTAATCTCCGTACTCGGCACGTTCCCTGCGACTCCCGCGTTCACTTCATTTGAGCTGCATGACGCATCGTGTGCCGATGAATACATCGGGAAGTACGGACTTCAGGGCAAGAAGCTGATAGTCAGCTCCGACGCGCATTATCTCACCGACATACGCGACGCTCAAGCTTTTTTGGAGCTTGACGAAGGTGATGCGGTATCTTCACTAATCGAATACCTGAGGTGACACGATGAAGGAGCTATCACTCAACATTCTCGACATTACCGAAAATTCGGTGAAAGCGGGAGCGACGCTCACTGAGATCACGCTTGATGAAAAAGAAAGTATCCTCACGCTTACGATAAAGGACAACGGCTGCGGAATGGCGCCCGATGTGCTCCGCGGCGTGACCGATCCGTTCTACACAACGCGGACTACCCGCAAGGTCGGCATGGGACTGCCGCTGCTCAAGCTCGCGTGTGAGCAGACCGGCGGCACGATGACAGTCGAATCGGTAAGCGAGACGGACGGTCAGGTAAATCACGGGACGACGGTACGAGCCATATTCCATACGGATCACATTGATTTTGCACCCATCGGCGACGTTGTGTCGTCGGTAGTTACACTTATACAGGGACATCCCGACACCGACTTTTTCTTCTGTCACAGACGCGGCGATAACGCTGTCATGCTTGACACGAGAGAGCTTCGCGAACAGCTTGGTGATGTTCCGCTGAACAATTATGATGTTATAAAGTGGATCGAAGAATATCTGCGCGAGCAGTATGACGATCTGAAATAAGTAAATTTATTGAAAGGAAGAAATATATGAAAACATTAGCTGAACTGCAGGCAATCAAGGAAAAAATGAAGGACAAGGTCGTCCTGCGTGAAGGCTCGGAGGCAGTACGTGTGGTTGTCGGTATGGCAACGTGCGGAATCGCGGCAGGTGCGCGTCCGGTACTTAACGCATTCGTCGAGGAGGTCGCGAAAGCGGGACTTAACGACAAGGTCACAGTATCTCAGACGGGTTGTATCGGCATATGCCAGTTCGAGCCTGTTGTCGAGATCTACGAGGCGGGTAAGGAAAAGGTCACGTATGTAAAAATGACGGCGGAAAAAGCAAAGGAAATCGTTGAAAAGCATCTTAAGGGCGGCAAGGTCGTATCGGAATACACCATTGCAAGCTATAAGGCATAATTTGGAGGTATATTATGATTCGAGCTCAGGTACTTATCTGCGGCGGAACAGGATGTACTTCATCGGGAAGCAATAACATCCAGAAGGCGTTTGCCGAAAGCATTGAAGCATACGGCCTTACCGATGAGGTGAAAATCGTACAGACCGGCTGCTTCGGACTCTGCGCACTCGGCCCTGTCGTCATCGTTTATCCCGATGGTACGTTCTACAGCCGTGTTACTCCGGACGATGTAAAGGAAATCGTCGAGGAGCATCTTCTCAAGGGACGTATCGTTGAACGTCTCGTTTACAACGACACAGGTAATGTCAAAGAGGAAATCGAGGGTAACGTATCCCTCGGCGATACTGCGTTCTACAAGTCACAGAACCGTGTCGTGCTGCGTAACTGCGGAGTTATCGACCCCGAAAACATCGATGAATACATCGCCATGGACGGTTATGCGGCTCTCGGTAAGGTGCTGACCGAAATGACTCCCGAAGATGTAATCAAGTGCATCAAAGATTCCGGACTTCGCGGCAGAGGCGGCGGAGGATTCCCGACAGGCCTCAAGTGGGCGCTCTGTGCTCCCAACAAGGCTCCTCAAAAGTACGTCGTATGCAACGCCGATGAGGGCGACCCGGGTGCGTTCATGGACCGTTCCGTGCTTGAAGGCGATCCCCACACGGTAATCGAGGCTATGACTATCGCCGGTTACGCTATCGGTGCAACAAAGGGTTACATATACGTCCGCGCTGAGTATCCCATAGCGGTAAAGCGTCTTGAAATCGCAATTAAGCAGGCTCACGAATACGGACTTCTCGGCAAGAACATATTCGATTCAGGCTTCGACTTTGATTTGACAATCCGTCTGGGTGCGGGCGCATTTGTTTGCGGCGAGGAAACGGCACTCATGACTTCAATAGAAGGCAACCGCGGTGAGCCCCGTCCGCGTCCGCCGTATCCGGCAGTCAGGGGACTTTACAACTCACCTACAACTGAAAACAATGTTGAGACCTTCGCAAACGTCCCGCAGATCATCCTTCGCGGCGCCGACTGGTTCTCTTCAATGGGAACAGAGCGCTCAAAGGGTACGAAAGTATTCGCGCTCGGCGGCAAGATCGAGCACACCGGGCTTGTTGAGATTCCGATGGGTACGCCGCTTCGCAAGATCATCGAGGAAATCGGCGGCGGCATCCCGAACGGCAAGAAGTTCAAAGCGGCTCAGACCGGCGGACCTTCCGGCGGATGCATCCCCGCAAGCCTAATCGACACCGAGGTCGACTACGACAACCTTACAGCTATCGGCTGCATGATGGGCTCAGGCGGACTTATCGTAATGGATGAGGACACCTGTATGGTCGATATGGCGAAGTTCTTCCTTAAGTTTACCGTTGACGAATCCTGCGGCAAGTGCACACCGTGCCGTGTAGGTACGCGCCGTCTGCTTGAGTTGCTTGACAAGATCACAAATGGCAACGGCACTCTTGAAGATCTCGACAAGTTGCAGGATCTTTGCATGTACATTAAGCAGAATTCACTCTGTGGTCTCGGACAGACTGCTCCGAACCCCGTACTTGCAACACTTAAATTCTTCCGCGACGAGTATGTCGCTCACGTAGTTGAAAAGAGATGTCCAGCAGGCGTCTGCAAAAAGCTTGTTACA
>CAZMRH010000145.1:0-4379 GCA_964568705.1 uncultured Lachnospiraceae bacterium | reverse complement strand
GAGCAGAGCATCAAAGCTCCCCGTGTCAAACGTGTTTTTGCCCGTCTTGAGCTTGCCGTCCTTGTCACATTCGACAGGAATGTATTTCCCCGACAGTTCACTGTCCATGGCACGAAGCACTTCTTCATTATTAAGGAACAGCCCGCTGCGCGTGATATCGCCTATGACCGCATCAAACGCTTCATCGGGGCCCGGCAGATACGGCATTTTCGTTTCACCCGGGCGCGCGCTGAAGTACATTACTCCCGCGGGCGCGATTTTTGCTCCGTCCTCAGCGCCGATAAGCGAGCGGAAGGTCGGCTTCTGCGTGCGGCATACCGCCATGAGGTACAGGAGAAGCTGAAAGTTTTCGCCCCGGCTGATGTCGCTCAGTGAAAATTTCTTCGCGCCGCTCTTGTAATCGACAATTCGGACGTACGTCACACCGAGCGCGGTATAAACGTCAAGACGGTCGATAGTGCCGCCGATGACGACCTCAGTGCCGTCCGCAAGTCCGATGCGTACCCTTTCGGGAGAGTCCGGCACACTGTCGTCAAGCGTCAGCTCGAACGCACGCGGCACGAATTTACTCTGCTCGAACTCCGCAAGCATTACGCCTATGTACAGCTTCACACTGTGGCAGAGCCGCGCGAACATATAGCGCAGTCGCTGTGTTATCGCGCCGTCCGGACACACCTCGGCGATATAGTCATCGACGATGCGCCCTACAAGCCCGTCCGCGTAGTCCTTATCAAGCGGAAGCGCGTGTCCGCTTATCTCGCGGAAGAATTTCTCGAATACATAGTGGATGAACGTGCCGGAATCGGACGCGGCAAGGCGTACGGGAGACGAGGCGCGGAGGTTCATCTCGTAGCTGCAACGGTAGCTGAACGGACAGCCCGCGAAACGGTCAAGCTTCGACTGTGAAAGTGACAGATGACCGCAGTAGGAAATGCGCGTGATATCGGCGCTGATGCGGTCAGCTGCGGCTGTGATGGGTATCGCGTCAGTCGGACGTAAATCGGACAGCGGACTTGCCGCCTCGTCCGCGATGACCGACAGTGCTCCTCCCTCGTCAGTATCCGCGATGTACGAATACATCTGACGCGCCGCCACCGTGCCGTATATTTCGGATGCGGCGACTGACGGCGACCATGCGCACACCCTTATATCGGGCAGCAGCGTCATGATGCGCTTCACCGCCGCCGACGGTTCGACTGAGCCGCCGCCGTCAGGTATGAATATGTCGAGCGTGTCCGTGGGTGATGCCGCCGAACGGTAGAACAGGAATAATTCCTTCGCGGCCGCTTCCTCGCGCATGTCGCTCATCATGATACCACATTCGGCGAGGCGCTCCTTATCGTAATCGGTGAAGAAACCGCTGTCGGAGAGAGGTGCGGGAAATTCGCCCGCGGCAGCACCGATAATCAGCACATGACGCACGCCGTCAAGCCTTACCGACGCGGCACTTCCGAGCGTCACGTTGTCAGCGCCCGTCGGTATCGTGCCGACGCTGTCATATCCGCTTACCGTGCGCAGCAATGCCGCGAATTCGTACACGCCGCACTCAGCGTCACCGAGGATTGCGGCGGCGGTGTCGAGCATCGTAACGATCTTGCCGAATACCGCACCGTCAAGAGAAGCCGCGCTCATGTCGCCGTATTTTGCACGCGCGGCGCTTTTTGCCTGAAGCTGCTCGAATACGGAAAACTTCACGAGAAGCTCGTATATCGCGCGGCAGATTTCCGTTGCGGGTGCGCTTCTGTTTTTAAAGGTATCGCAGAAGTCGCGGAGCGGCGGGATGAGCTTTTCCTTCGCTGTATTCGCGAGGAGCAGTGTCCTCTTCGCACGCTCCGACAGCCTTGTCGTGTATCCGTCGGGGTTCATGCTCCACGCGCCGTCGGTGAGGTATCCGCGACACCCGTGGATGCGCCATACGGCGGTGTACTGCGTGAACGCGTCCGCCTCATCGCCCGTAAGCGGAGTAAGTCCGCTTTTGACGAGCGATGTCACGTCGTCAGTCTGCCAGCCGCCTCCGGCTACCGACAGTGCCGCCTGCATGAGCCGCATTGCGGGATGCGTCGTGATCGACTGACGCTCCGACATGAAGTACGGTATACCGTGCCGCCTGAGCGATGCGTCAATGATGCCGCGTCTGGTCGTGATGTCACGCGCGATGACGGAGATCTCCGAATACCGTGCGCCGGCGGCCACAAGCTCGCCGATACGGCACGCGACCGCCTCGGCTTCCTCATAATAATCGGCAGTGCGTGTGAGCGTGACACTTCCGTCGCCGCCGCCCGTGCCTTGATTTACCGAATAATCCCACAGCCCGCGCTCGACTGCCGCAAGATCGCCGTGACATCTGACGTTCTCTTTAAGCTCGATTGCCTCGGTGTCTCCCACCGCCTGTGCCGCGCGACTCATATCGAGCATAAACCTGCGGATGTGCGAAAACTGAATCTCGCCGCTGTCGTGAAGCGGACACGCGAAGGTCATCGTCACGTTCGCGGCGCTTCTGAATATCAGCTCCGCGATGACCGCCTCCTTCGGCGTGAGCGTGAAGAATGAATCAATGAATACGGACGATGTGCCGAAGAAGTCGTACCCGCGAAGCTTGTCCGCAAGCGTGTCGAGCACGTCCTCGGGATCGTCATATTCGCTGTTAAGCAGCTCGCTGTACGCGGAGTAAACCATCGCCGCGTCGCGCAGCTTATCGGGATAAGGCGACTTGCCGTGGCTTTCCGCGTACTGATCCGCCGCGTCAAGCAGTGCTTCGGGCGAAACGGAGTTATGCTTCAGCTCGCCGACCGCATCAAGCATCGACGGAACGCACCGTCCCGCATCGGCTTTACCGTAAAGCGCGAGCTTTGGCATGACGGACTTCAGCGCGTTCCACATCACAAGCGCCTTCGCGGGCGGCGTGATATAGTTTGCCGCAAGTCCGCCGACACGCCGCGCGACAAGATTCGCAAGTCTCGTGAAGCTGATGACCTCAAGACGCAGTGCGCTGTCGGGTGTCAGCTCCCTTGCCGTGCGCGCATCCCACAGTACAAGCTGCTGTTCGGGCACAATCAGGTACAGCCGCTCGTCACCTTCCGCGAGCCGCCGCTTTATTTCATTTAATAAATACGTGCTTTTGCCGCTTCCCGCACGTCCGAGTATGAATTTTATCACTGTGTCGCACCTCCGCCGTCTTTTTGTTTAAGTCTGATATTCCGAAGCATCACGCCGCGCTCACGCCATGAGTAAGCCCGCCGCGACCACTCCCTGTCCGGCATTGCATGCACATCGGATTCGGTGAGTGACGGGATGACTGAATCGGTGAAATACGGGATGTCGGTGTACAGCGTTCCCGCACGACGCGCCGCCCCGGTATGCGGACATACGGTCTGGCACACGTCGCATCCCCACAGATACGGCGACTTTATAAGCTGTGCCGCGTCATCCTCGTCAAGCTCACCCTTCTTCTGAGACACCGCAGACGTGCAGATACCCTTGTTGCCGCATCCTATTGCACCCGTCGGACACGCGGCTGTACATCTTCCGCAGCTCTCGCACCGCCGCGGTACGCTGTCGGGATCAGCGACTGGTATGCCCTCACTTTCAAGAGTGCGGTGGTCAAGGGTGCATACGACCTCGCCGATAACGACAAACGACGAGTGAGCATCCGTAATGAGAAGACCGTTATCACCTATCATACCGAGTCCGGCGGTAGCTGCGCCGTGAACCTCGTCAAACGGCGAGTGATCGGCAAACCCTGCCGCCACAGTGCCGTATCTCTCTCGGATATAGCCGCAAATTTCTTCAAACAGTGCGGCGAAGAATGTGTGGTAGTCGCGCACTGCCGCGAACGCCGCAAGTCTGCCGTCACTGCCGGCTTGCAAGTCACACTCTCTCACAAGATACGGCGCGGCGGCGAATATGACGTATGTGCCGGAGCTTTGCGAAAGCCCGGTGCGCTCGAGCAGGTATGAGCGCAGTACCTTATTCCGTGATGCGTCGGTCGCCGAGTACAGTGTGACACCGTGTGACCTGAATATATCGGCAATGCTCATCTTCCCGCCTCCGTTTCTTTTTCTTCATTATACCAAAACCGTACGCATTTTACAATACAAACTTCGAGCGCGGTGTGCTATATTTACCGCATCGGGAATATGATTGAGTGAGGACGGGGGAAGTGCACTGACGTTTGTCGGTTGATGTCGCTCGGACACCAACACGCTTTGCTTAAAGCGTGTTGTCACCGATACCCGTGACGGTTTTTTCTTCTTTGTGTTTCTCACCAAAGTCAGGCAATATCGTTCGGACACCAACCTGTTTTGTTTAAAGCGTTTTATAACCGATACCCATAACGTATTTTTCTTTGTTACTTTTCTGCGGAGAAAAGTAACCAAAAG
>CAZMRH010000144.1:721-4400 GCA_964568705.1 uncultured Lachnospiraceae bacterium | reverse complement strand
TTTGTCAGGCTCCGCCCGACACCTGCGCGCTTTTTCGGGAAAAGCGCGGGAAAAATATACATGCGGTATACATGTGGGGATTGGTTTGCGCCTGACCATTTCAACCGTCCATATCAACCAGCAGGATGCCTGGCGATTTCATTCGGACACCAATCCGTTTAGTTTGTAACGCTTTTCTCTGTGCTTTGTTCTGTTCGCCCCTATCGGGAGCGCGAGGGACCTGTCCCTCGCATCGCATCCCCGCGAAACGGAGTATCGCATTTTCACTTATACGGGCGATGCCCGTATGGGAGAAAACCCACGTAACCCCCTACTCCTTGAGCATGTCGGTGATGGAGTACAGTCCCGCAGTCTGCTTTACAAGAAATTCGGCAGCCGCGAGTGCGCCCTCGGCGAATACCGCTCTTGTGTGAGCCTGATGTTTAAGCGTTATGGTCTGATTTTCCGTTGCTATGATGACCTCATGATCCCCGACGACGTTGCCGCAGCGGATAGAGCTTATGCCGATTTCATTCTTCTCACGTACTGACCTGCCGTTTCGTCCTGCGACGTACTTTGCGTCCGGCCGCACCTCGCGAATCGCATCAGCGAGCATCAGCGCAGTACCGCTCGGTGCGTCGAGCTTGCGGTTGTGATGCGTCTCGACTATCTCGATATCCGCATCGGGAAATACCGCCGCCGAAAGACGCGCAAGCCTTACGAGCAGCGCAACTCCCACCGACATATTAGCCGACATGAACACGGGTATCTTCTCGGACGCGCCGTGTATGATCTGAAGTTCGTCCTCAGTCTGCGCAGTCGTTGCGATGACCGTGGGAACGGCGCGCGAAACGGCATATTCAATAAGTGCCGACGTGCCCGCGTGATGCGAGAAGTCGATTATCACATCCGCATCACCTGAGAAGGTGTTGAGCGGTGAGAATTCCGCAGATACAGCGTCGGCTTCAAACACGACCTCGGCTCCCGGATATGCCGCCGCTGCTTTTATTACCTCCGCACCCATGTGTCCACCGGCACCGTTTACGATAATCTTCATTTAAGTGTCCTTTCGATCGTATCCGTATCTTTATTTGTGCAACTCCGGCACCGAGATTATCACCGACGCGCCGCCTGTCGTCTCGACCGTGATGAGCATTCCCTCGCTGCTTGAGACACTGCATAAGATATTTTTGCTCACCGTGTCCGACGAGAGATTTATCTTTGCAAGCTCCGCGTTGGTCTTGGAATCGGAAACTGTCACCACCGCCGTACCGGCACCGGTTATCGCCGCAGTCCCGCTGAACGTCATGTAGCTGTCGCTTAGCGCGAACATGCCGTAGCCGCCGCTCGGCAGTATTACATAGTCGTAATCGGGATAGCTTACGCCCGATGCATCGACCGCGTTTCCGCTGTTCCACATCCATGACTTCGACTGCGTCATTCTGACACTGTACAGCGACACGGGCTTTGACTTTTCGTTTATTGAAGATGAAAGCTCCGTTAGTTCCGCATTGCCGGGCAGTACCGTGAGCGCCGTGTCGACAAGGTCTGCCGCCTCATCATATTTACCTTCGCGGACAAGCTCGTTTGCCGTCATCGTCACGCTTTCTACGTAGCCTGCGGCATAGGTGGAACGCGCCGTTTTCAGCTCATCCGTCTCACCGTATTTTTGGATTGCCGCGTCGATTATCCTGATTGCGCCCGGATAATCGCCTGTTGCGGCTATGTCCTTCGCCTTCGTTATCTCCGCGCCAATCGTGGTGTCCTTTTCCTTTGAGCTGTAATTCTCAAGCGCACTTGTGAACGCAGTCTGCGTGCCAATCTGAGACACGGCGGTCTCTATCGTTTTCTTCGCATTCGTAAAGTCACCCAAAGCGGCAAACGTCGCCGCATTCTCAAGCGTCTTTTTAATGCATTTTGTCTTGTATTCCTCCGCCTTTGACTCGACCTTTGTCTTGTCGTCGAGATTTTCAGCGGCACCCTTAAGTACTTTGTACGCTTCTCCGTAGCTTTCGTAATCCGCGAGAGCCTTTGCCGATTCAAGCACGTCCTTCTCGTATTCATCGATGTAGAGAGTGTACGCTTCGGCGTAAATTTTATTTGACGGATCGCTCTTTACCGCCTTTGCCATCGTCGTCATCGCGGTCAGGTAATCTCCGCTCTCAGCCGCTTTCTTCGCCGCTGAGAGGTATTTGTCATTTTCATTTGCGAGAAGCTGAGTCTTGTAATCCTCGAGCTTTGTCGTGATATCCGTATCGTCCGGCAACACTTCGAGCGCATCCTCAAGCGCGGTTATCGCCTCAGCGAACTCACCGTCGGCGATGAGCGCGTCGGACGATGCAAACAGCTTTTCGCGGTACAGCGGGATGATCTCGCTGAGCGCCGTCGTCGCGTCCGCGTAATTCGTATCGTCCTCGATGACAAGGCGGTAGTTCTTTATCGCTTCGGCGTAGCTGCCGGTGGCACGGCATCCCTCTGCCGTTTCAAACGCTGTCTTTGATGCGTACAGCCCCTCGATATAGTCGCTGACCTCGGTATATTTGTCCGAGAGTGCGTCAATGCCGAGCGCACCGATTACCGCAAGCCTGTCGTGAGCCTCGGAATATGACACGCTGCCGCTCTTGTAGTCGTCGCGTAGTTTATCGAGCACATCGGTGAACTTATCCGCGAGCTTTGCTTCCTTCTTTTCATTGCCGTCGACCTTCTCGGAATAGAGCGCTGCCATACGGTCGTACTGCTGACCCGAGTAGTAGCGCATTATGCGGTTTGTCGGCGAGAAGGTCACGCACAGTACAATCACGACGGTGATTATCACCGCCGCCGCCGCCCCCGTGATTATGTACGGTGCGGTCTTTTTATTGAATGCCATGGAAAGGTAAAACTTCACCTTGCCCATAAAAGTCGAGGTGTCGATTTCGTCTTTCTTCGGCGGGATGTACTGATGAGTACTGCCGCTTTTCCAGTCGGGATCGCCGTTTTCATCCGTCGGTACAGGGTCATTTCTTTTAAGCGGTACCGGACGCATGTCGCCGCCTCTGACGGGAGTACCGTTTTTTGTGATTATGCGGGGAACACTGCCGCCGTGAGTTGCCGCGAGGAATGCCTTGAGGTAATCGGTCAGCTCGCCGCGCATTTCCGATGCTGACGAGTATCTTTCGGCGGGATCAAACGCGCACGCACGCTCAAGTATCTCCCAAATGCCGTCTCCCGCTTTTCTCGGACGCTGAAGCGGCGCACCGGCCATACGCCGCTCGAAAGCCTGCGTATAGCGCGTTTTGTCGGGAATGCTTCCTGCTTCAAGGAAGGGAGCGGCGCCGTCGTTGAGGAATTTATAGAGAAGTATGCCGATCGAGTAAATGTCGGATTTCGCTGAGGGCATCGCGCCGTCATTGTAAAGCTCGGGCGCGATATAGTCGGGACAGCCGGTGTGACGGCGGGGGGGAGTATCCCTTTTGCCGTCGACGGCGTGAGAGAATCCGCCAAGCTTATAAATGCCGAGAGGGGAAACGTAGACGCTGTCGGCGCAGATGTGGTTGTGAACCACATCGCAGCCCTCACACAGCTCCGCAGCACAGCACAGGTCGATGGCGAGACGGAGCAGTTCCTCCTCGCCGGGTACGCCCTGTATATATCGGCTGAACGGCACGACCGGCTCGGTCAGGCACAGCACCTTCCAGCCGAGGCTGTTCTTCTTTGAGAG
>CAZMRH010000144.1:0-709 GCA_964568705.1 uncultured Lachnospiraceae bacterium | reverse complement strand
ATCGCGTCGGTCAACTCACCGACATTCTTGTGATACGCCTTGTAAATCTCCTCATCGGTGAAGCCCTTTGAGGACAGGGTGGACACTTCGGCGGGGCTTTTCGGGATCTTATAGATGCGGACCGCAGCCGAATCCCCTCCGGGCTTTACAGTGGAGATAAGGCGCACTCCGTCGCGGTCGGACAGGATTTCCACAGCCTTCATGCCCGGCCATATTGCGGAGATATCATGCTGAGCCTCGGCGAGAGCTTCGCCGGGCGCGGTGTAATCGGGGTTTGCCGCCTTACACCTCGGGCAGAAGGAGCTTTTCTCAGAATACTCGTTGCCGCAGAATTTACATATCATGCTTATACCTCTGCCGCGTACACACAAGGTATCGCGGTCGTTCAAATATCAGAGTATAATATTTCAATTTATTATATAATGCACGGACTGCTTTGTCAAGTAAACATAGGCATAACAATAATACAAAATTTTACCCTTTACATACGAAAAATATGTATGCAACGTCGTGTCGGGACTGTCGGTATCGCTCGGAAACCGAACCTCTATGATTATGTAGTTATTTCTCCGATAACCGTGAGATCTGCGGATGTCGCTCGGACACCGACCCGCTTTGTTTAAAGCGTGATTATGCTGATACCCATAACGGGTTTTTTCTTGTTACTTTTCTGCGGAGAAAAGTAACGGGCAGCCGTTCAGGGGGAAAG
>CAZMRH010000143.1:0-4407 GCA_964568705.1 uncultured Lachnospiraceae bacterium | reverse complement strand
TCCGTCCTGATGCACGCCGATATCAACGAATGCGCCGAAGTCGATGACATTGCGCACCGTTCCCGTCAGCACCATGCCCTCGCGCAGCTCCGACATGTCGATGACCTTGTCCTTGAGTATCGGCTTCGGAAGCGCGTCACGCACGTCGCGTCCGGGCTTTTCAAGCTCCGAGACGATGTCGTCAAGCGTCGGCTCGCCAACACCGATCTCCTCGGCGAGTTTTGACCTGCCGTACTGCGATGCCTTGGTCTTGATCGTTCTCGCCGCACCGCTACGCACATCGTCACCTGTGAAGCCGAGCTTCTTGAGTAAAGCTTTTGTGGCGACGTACGACTCAGGATGAACGCCGGTCTCGTCAAGTATCTCGGATGAACCGGATACCCTGAGAAATCCCGCGCACTGCTCGAACGTCTTGCCGCCGATTCGCGGCACTTTCATTATCTCGCGGCGGCTGCGGAACTCACCGTTTTCGTCGCGGTATTTTACAATATTCTTCGCCGCTGTCATGTTGATGCCCGCGATGTATGACAGAAGCGAATACGACGCAGTGTTCACGTCAACGCCGACGCTGTTCACGCAGTCCTCGACGACGCCCGACAAGGCTTCATCAAGGCGTGCCTGCTTCATATCGTGCTGATACTGACCGACACCGATCGAGCGCGGCTCGATCTTGACAAGCTCCGCAAGGGGATCCTGCAGACGCCTTGCGATTGACACGGCACTGCGCTGTGTCACATCGAAATCGGGGAATTCCTCCGTGCCGAGCTTCGACGCGGAGTATACCGACGCGCCTGCTTCACTCACAATTACGTATTTTGCACCGTTGTCCATCTCTTTAAGCGTATCCGCGATAAAAATCTCACTTTCGCCCGATGCCGTACCGTTGCCGATCGCCACCACATCAACGCCGTACTTCGTGATAAGGCGCTTAACCGTACGTCGGCTCTCGTCGATCTTCTCGTGCGGCTTCGTCGGATAAATCACCGCCGTGTCAAGTACCATGCCGGTTTTATCGACTACGGCGAGCTTGCATCCGGTGCGGTAACCGGGGTCGTATCCGAGCACCGTCTTGCCCTTTAAGGGAGCAGCCATCAGAAGCTGCTTGAGATTTGACGAGAACAGCTTTATTGCTTCCTCGCTTGCAGAAGTAAACATATCGGCGCGTATCTCGCGTTCGATCGACGGCGCCATCAGCCTGTCGTAACCGTCGCACACAGCCGCCGACATATATTTGAATGCCGGACTTTTGAAGTTCGTTATTGCATGACGGAACAGCGTGTTGAGGATGATATCGCGGCTGATCTCGACCGACACCTTGATGACATCTTCCTTCTCTGCGCGGTTTATCGCAAGTATGCGGTGTGCGGGAAGTGTGGACAGCTTTTCGCCGAAGTCGTAGTATATCTCGTACACACGACCGTCCGATTTTTCCTCGCCGATCTTTTTGGTCGTCAGCTTGCCGTATTCGGCGGTAAGCGAGCGCACCTCACGGCGGTATGACGCATCGTCAGATACATCCTCTGCAATTATGTCGCAAGCACCGGTAAGCGCATCCGCAGCAGTCTCGACACCCTTTTCCGGATCTATAAAGCCCTCGGCGATGCTTTCGAGCGGACTGTCGTATCCGTCACGCTGTTCGCTGATCATCGCGGCGAGCGGCTCGAGCCCGCGCTCCCTTGCGACTGACGCACGTGTCTTGCGCTTCGGTCTGAACGGGCGGTATATGTCGTCGACCTCAGTAAGCGTTGCCGCCGCGTCGATTGCCGCCGAAATCTCGTCGGTCAGCTTGTCCTGCGCGGCGATAAGTCCGCGTACCTCCTCACGTCTTGCGTCAAGACTGCGGAGATAGTTCAGTCTGTCGCAGAGACCCCTCAGGACCTCATCGTCAAGTCCGCCGGTGACCTCTTTACGGTATCTCGCGATAAACGGGACTGTGTTTCCGTCGTCCAGCAGTGCGACCGTCTTTTCGACCTGCGACAACTTTATCCCAAGTTCACGACTCAAAGCTTCATTTATGTTCATGTATACCTCCGGACAGTGTCCGATTGATTTTATTGTAATGTCAGATCAGGAGCATCACTTATGCTCTGTAAGTGTTTTTATCTCATCGCCTGTAAGATAACGCCATTCGCCCGGCTTGAGCGTATCGTCAAGCGTGAGGCTGCCGAATGTGATGCGCGAGAGGGAAGTGATTTCATTGTCCCGCTTCTCGAACATCCGCTTTATCTGATGAAATTTTCCCTCGGTGATTGTAATAATGCCCGATGTACCGTTCGTGTTTACCGAAAGACCGGCGCTTTTCGTGACGTAGCCGCCGATATCGATTCCGTCACGCAGTGCGTCAGCGTCATCATCGGTGAGCGGTCGGTCGCAGGTGAAGCGGTAGCTTTTCGCGACGTGATGCTTTGGTGAGAGCAGCCTGTGCGCGGTGTCGCCGTCGTTTGTGATGAGGAGAAGCCCTGTCGTGTCGATATCGAGCCTGCCGCACGGGAACATATCCATTTTGGTAAAGCTGTCGGGCAAAAGCTTCATTATGGTCTGACCGCGGTCCTCGGTTGAACTGACGTATCCGGTGGGCTTACTGAGCATGATGTAGGTATAACGGCTCCATTTCACTGGAGTGCCGCCGACGCATACCACCGCCGCGTCCGGATCAATATGTACCGACGCGTCGCGGCAGACAGCGCCGTCAAGTGTTATTTTGCCGAGATGCGCGAGCCGCGATATCTCACGGCGTGAGTATAGTCCGGTATCCGCGATGTATTTGTCAAGTCTCAAAGCGCACCTCCTGCGTCACGGCGCAAAGATAAGGATAGCCGAAATGCCGAGGACGATTGAGGCAGCGCAAAGTCCGATCGCGAGTCCGGCGATAAAGCAGCAGATATATCTGTTCATGATACCGCGGTGTACGCCGCTCTCCTTTAATAACTTGTCGAAAAACTTAAGGCTTTCCGACAGAAGGATTCGTGCACTCGCGTCACACATCAGTGCTGCGCAGCACCCGCGAATCCGTAAGGAGCGTGCAGCGGCGGCACATGTCCGCCCCTGACGCATTTAAGTTAATTCAGTCACCAGAGGTGATAATTTTACCGACAGACTGAATTGATGTACACCGTTAGTATGGTGTCATTTTATCATAAATATTCGCCTTTGTAAATGGCGGATGCGCTGATTTTACGGTATATTTCAAAAAAATTTGCAAAAGCTATTGACAACACGGCGATAATTTGATATAATTCAAAACGTTCCAAAAAGCGGAATTGTGTAAAGGTAGCACGACAGACTCTGACTCTGTTTGTTGGGGTTCGAATCCCTATTCCGCTGCCAAATAAAAAATCCCTTGATACGCCTGATAGCAAAGGCTTCAAGGGATTTTTTTGTTTTCATTATTGCGGCGCTGATTTGCTTAATAATGACACTTATATACCGCTTTATGCCGGTTTATGGGGGGAGTAATTGGGGGGGAGTAAACTGCATTCCCCCTGTTATTCCCATAATAATTACTTCCCGAAGGTACTTGCCCCGCTTCCGAATGTACTTGCTCCACTGCCGAAGGTCAGAAAGCGCACCACTTCTAACGACCCTTCCTGAAGATTGGTTGTTCGGTGTGCTATTTATTAATTATTGATTGCCAGAGTGAACCATATAATAATTTTGCGCAGAACACATATTGACTATTCCGTCACGGTATGATATATTATGAATGATATAAGGGCGTTGTCCGAACTATTGAGGGAGATTATGTCCCGTCAAATATCGGATACGCTCTGTTTTATTGACCGAGCGGCAACTTTTGACTATAAATTATGCAAATGCCAAGCATCCCGGAGAAGTAATGAGAAAACTAACAAAAGCGAAAATTAGAATAATAGTGATAACGGCACTGAGCGTATTTTTTATGCTTGTATTAGTTGCCGTGATCGGGCTTGCACACCTAACGCATAAGAATAAACCGGATTCGGCTGTAAGTCAGACTGCCGCAGTAGGAACGACACAGGCAGAAACTTCGGTAAAAGCAGATATCACCGACGCGCAAACCTCGGACGAATCGACAGTGGCTGACACCGAACCCGAGACCTTGCCGGATACATTCACGGAGAGCATACCGTCTGATACTGAGCCTGAGACTGGATCTGATCCTGAGCCGATATCGGTCGAAGAAGCCGCCGAGGTAACACCGCCTATGCCGCCCGTCAGCGAACAAAAGACATACGCCGAAAACCTGATAATGGGCAATTCAATGGCTGCGGCACTTGAACTGTACGGCGCGTTCACCGGGAGCGTGGATTTCCGCTATGCTACGGGGCTGAACGTCAGAACCGCAAAAACGGCATATGCCGAAGGTACGCAGACCTCAGTGCTTCAGTCGGCGATTGACGGTAATTACAAAAATATTTTTATGGCGTT
>CAZMRH010000142.1:0-4427 GCA_964568705.1 uncultured Lachnospiraceae bacterium | reverse complement strand
GTTAAGCACAGACAGCTCGGCGTCGACGGTGAGGATGCGCTCGTCGGACATGGGATATCGTTCTGTGCTGTGTGCGACGGCGCATTTTACCGCGATCGCGACGTTATAGTCATCGGCGGCGGAAACTCGGCTCTTCAGGAGGCGATACTTCTTGCGGAGATGTCGAAATCTGTGACGATGCTCCAGAATCTCGACTACTTTACGGGTGAGGCGGGACTTCTCAGCGAAATGAAGGCGAAGCCGAACATTTCATCGGTTACGGGTGCGGAAATTCAGAGTTTTACAGAAGCAGACGGACACGTAACCGTACATTACACTTCGGCGGGAGAGAATAAGGAAATCAGCGCGGACGGTGTATTTGTCGCCATCGGACTTGTGCCGGACAACAGTGCTTTTTCCGAAGTCGCACCGCTTGATGAACGCGGCTACATCATCGCTGACGAGAACTGCGTCGTGAAGCCCGGCATTTATGCCGTGGGGGACTGCCGCACAAAGCGCATCCGCCAGATATCGACTGCGGCGGCAGACGGCACGGTGGCGGCACTTGCGGCAATCGAATATCTGAGAGCGTAAGTAAATTAAGAAAAATTCCGCCGATGTTTGTTAAAATTGTACTTGACAAATATCGGCGGACGTGATATTATAATATAAATAAAGTAAACCTGTGATTAAGAATAGTAGCTGTGTGAAGCGACACAAAGAGAGCCGCAGGCGGTGTGATTGCGGCAGTCCGAAACATGGTGAATGGACTTATGAGGGCGGTCGAAAGCGAAGGCAAGTAGTAACCGACGGGTGCACCCGTTACAGTGCGGACGCATGTATGTGCGCGTGAGAGGACGGCTTTGCCGTCAATACGGGTGGTACCGCAGGACGTATGTCTTGTCCCTGATTTATCAGGCGACAGGACTTTTTTTATTGGCGGATTACGGGATTACGGATTATCCCTATGACGGGCGGCTGCCCGATATGGAAAAATGCGAGACACAGTCTCGCTGGGGATACGCGTGGATTATCCCTATGACGGGCGGCTGCCCGTCACGGAAAAATGCGAGACGAAGTCTCGCTGGAGATGCGATGCGAGGGACCTGTCCCTCGCGCTCCCGATAAGGGTTGACAGAACGAAACTGGTGTAAACCGTCAGGTTAAGCCATACGAATGCGACACTCACGCAGAGTGCGCCAGCCCGCAAACGTGCGTGACAGGTCACCGAAGCTGACTTCCGTATCGAAGTCAAAACACGCGGAGAGCGTGCTTTTGACTGAGCAGGTGAGCCTTCGATGTAAGCTTCCGCAGAAAGGGGCTTCGGGGGAATCCTTTCCCCCTGAACCGCTGCCCGTTACTTTTTTCCGTAGAAAAGTAACAAGAAAAAACCCGTCATGGGTATCGGTGATGAAACGCGTTTAACAAAGCCGGTGGCAATCCAAACGATTTTCGTGGGCATTACGGGCGACCGCATATGAAGCACCCTTCCATGATTGCGAAAAATCAACTCCCCTTCACGTCATGAGTGTACACAAGATAACACAACATCATATTGGAGGCACACATGTATATTTTAAAGGGACGATGGCGGAGCATATCCGAATCTGAAGCAATCAATTAAAAAACAATATTTAATTTATATAAAGGAGAATTCCCATGAAACATTTTCTGAGAATCGCATCCCTGACGCTTGCTGTCATCCTCACATTTGCCATCCTTGCTTCGTGCGGTGAAAAAAAGATCCCCGCCATCGGCATCTGCCAGTACGCGGATCATCCGTCGCTCGACAACTGCCGCGAGGGCTTCCTTAAGGGACTTGCCGACGCTGGTCTTACCGAAGGCACCGACTTCACGGTATCGTATCAGAACGCGGGCGGCGACGATAATATCGCAATGCAGATAGCACAGAACTTCTCCGCGAATAACGTCGCGCTCATGTGCGCCATCGCTACTCCCGCGGCGACTGCCTGCTATGCGGCGGCTGAGGATAAGGACATTCCCGTCATCTTCACCGCTATCACCGATCCCGCCAAGGCAGGACTTAACTCGGGCAACGTCACCGGCACATCCGACAAGCTCCCCGTTGAAGCTCAGCTGGCACTTATCCGGGCTCTCCAGCCGGACGCTGACACCATCGGCATTCTCTACACCACAAGCGAGCCGAACTCCGTATCAGCCATCGCCGAGTATGAAGCAAAAGCGCCCGAATACGGCTTCAAGGTTGAGACTGTCGGCGTTACCGCACAGTCAGAGGTCACACTTGCCGCCGATACGCTCATCGGACGCGGCGTTGACTGCTTCTCGAACCTCACCGACAATAACGTCGTAAGCGTACTCGCGTCAGTCCTCGAAAAGACGAACGAAGCGGGCGTTCCCGTATACGGAAGTGAGATCGAACAGGTAAAGAACGGCTGCGTTGCGGCTGCAGGAATCGACTACTACAAGCTCGGACAGCAGACGGCCGCAATGGCGGTCAAGGTGCTGCACGGGGACACAAAAGCTGCCGACATGCCTTTTGAAACCGTCAGTGAATACGGTACATACGTAAACTCCGCCGCAATGTCCGAACTGCACATCTCGCTTCCCGCTGATTTTCAGGCGGAAAACGTGGCGACTGCCGAATAAGCCGAAAGCTTCAGCCGTACGGCGCGGCATCAGAATAAAAATTAACGAAAGTCGGGATACACAATGCTTGACCTCATCCTATCAACGCTGACACAGGGCTTCATCTACGCGCTCTTGTCATACGGAATATTCATAACTTATAAAATACTTGATTTTCCCGACCTGACCGTCGACGGATCATTCCCGCTCGGCGCGGCGGTAACCGCTGTGCTGCTTACTGCGGGCGTAAATCCGTACCTGACGCTCGTCATCGCGGCGGCAGTCGGTGCCCTTGCGGGGCTTATCACGGGTATTATCCATGTGCGCTTTCACGTGCGCGACCTGCTCTCCGGCATCATCACGATGACCGCGCTGTTTTCGGTAAACCTGCAGATCGCAGGGTCGAACATGGCGATCGGCCGTGAGACCGACACTATTTTTACCGCCGCACCTACGATGGCACTCCTCGGCGGCACTACCCTTATAATAAGAAAGCTCGTCGTCAGCGCGGTGATAATGATTATCGGCAAGCTCATCCTCGACTTCTACTTCGGTACTAAAAACGGACTCCTCCTCCGCGCGGTCGGCGACAACAGCACGCTTGTAACCTCTCTTGCCAAGGATATGGGACAAATGAAGATAATCGGACTTGTCATCGCGAATGCGTTCGTCGCGCTTGCGGGTGCGGTCGTTTGTCATGAGCAGCGCGCATTCTCGAGCACGATGGGTACGGGACAGATGGTGTTCGGTCTTGCCGCGGTCATCATCGGAACGACCGTGTTCAAGAAGCTCGGATTCGTCAAGGGCACTACCACGGCGGTCGCCGGAAGCGTCATCTACAAGGCGTGCATACAGTGCGCCATCTCGATGGGGCTGCCCGCGAACCTGCTCAAGCTCATCACCGCCGTACTGTTCCTCGCGATACTGATTATCGGAGACGTGACGAAGGGAGGCAGGAAAAATGCTCGAGCTTAAGCATATTACGAAGATATTCAATCCCGGCACGGTGACGGAGATGTGCCTGTTCGACGACTTCAACCTGACGGTCGGCGACGGAGAGTATGTGTCAGTCATCGGCAGCAACGGCAGCGGCAAGACGTCGATGCTCAACATCATCTGCGGTACTATTCCGCAGGACGCGGGCGAAGTTCTGATAAACGGCGAATCGATCGACAAGCTTCACGACTTCAGACGCATGGAACGAATCGGCAGAGTATATCAGAATCCCGCGATGGGCACGTGTCCGAACATGACGATACTTGAGAATTTCTCGCTCGCCGACAACAAGGGACACGGGTACGGACTGTCGCGCGGTGTAAACAAGGCGCGCGAGGAGTATTACCGCGAGCAGCTCGCGTTTCTCGGACTCGGACTTGAGGATAAGATGAACGTCAGAATCGGCACACTGTCGGGCGGACAGCGTCAGGCAGCGGCGCTCATCATGGCGACGCTCACACCTATCGACTTCCTGATACTCGACGAGCATACCGCGGCGCTCGATCCGCATACCGCCGATCTCATAATGGAACTGACCGACCGCGTTGTGCGCGAGAAGAAGCTCTGCGCGATCATGGTCACGCACAACCTAAGGTACGCCGTCGAGTACGGCTCAAGGCTCATCATGATGGACCGCGGCAATATAGTCATGGATAAATCCGGCGAAGATAAACGTACCGCCAAGGTAGACGATATCCTTACCGTATTCAACCGCATCAGCATCGAGTGCGGCAACTGAGGGACGGGATACGCGGGACGGGGTACGGGGTACGGGGTACGCGGCCTTTTTGAAAAAAGGCCTGGCGAAAAACTTTCAAAAGGGGTCAATTTTTACGAGGTTTTGC
>CAZMRH010000141.1:0-4521 GCA_964568705.1 uncultured Lachnospiraceae bacterium | reverse complement strand
CCGACCTACCGCTTAGGAGGCGGTCGCTCTATCCAGCTGAGCTACGGAAACATATTCGTGATAAGCCGTAGTGTCGCTACGGCTTATCCGTTAAGCTTTGCCTGCGCTTTATTCATAAAGGATTCGTTTCTGATGATGAAACGCTCGTGCACCGCGTGACCTATCTCACCGCACTCGTCCCGCGCAGTCACATCAAATACGAGCTTGCGGTCGAGCACCTCGGTAAGTATGCATGAACAGTACACCTTCATGCCGACGGGCGTTGCGCTCGTGTGCTGAAGATTCAGGCTTATGCCGACCGTGCCGCAGCCATCGTCAAGATACGGCCTTACACACTCCATGCAGACGTTCTCCATCAGCGCCGCAAGTGACGGTGTGGAAAACACCTCAAGCAGTCCGCTTCCGAGTGCCGCGGCTGTATCCCCCTCAGTTACGGTTATCGCTTTTTCGGCTTTAAGTCCGGTCTGCATCGTGCGCCCTCCGTTTTTATTCCGTTATAGTATAGCATACGCTCGGCGTTATTTCAAGTGGTTTTCGACAGGATTCTGATATTTCACAGCCTGCGTATCCACTCCGCCGCAAGGTCAGCCCATGTGGCGTTATGCGCATCGCAGAGCCATGCATTGCCCTCCCATGTGTCACGATTGCAGAGTGACATTCCGTGATCACCGGTCGGGTAAATGTGCAGTTCTAACGGTATTTTGTGATCGGCAAGCGCTCGAGCAAGTATCAGTGAATTCTCGACCGGTACACATGTGTCGGCAAAGGTATGCCATATGAACATCGGCACGGTCTTGTCCGTGACCTGCTTCTCGAGCGAATACGCGTCCCGCTGCTCTTTTGTGGGTTTATCCGTACCGAGGATAAACGTGCTAGAATCCTTATGCCAGTAAGGCTCGTCCAAGGTCACGACAGGGTACGATGTGATGACACCACAAGGCTTGTTCTCGCCGTATTCCATGTCCTCCGTGGGTGCCGCGTACGGCTTATACCACAGCGTGCCGAGTGCCGCGGCAAGATGACCTCCAGCCGAGAATCCGCACACGGTTATCTTGTCAGGATCAATATTATACTTCCTTGCGTTCCGCTTTATATGCATCACGGCAAGCGACGCATCCTGAAGCGGACGCGGATACACAGCCTTCGGATGCACTGAATACTTCAACACAAATGTATTAAAGCCGCAGGCGTTAAAATGACGCGCAACCGGCTCGCCTTCACGTTCTG
The DNA here is from genome assembly GCA_964568705.1 of uncultured Lachnospiraceae bacterium. GTDB lineage: Bacteria > Bacillota > Clostridia > Oscillospirales > CAG-272 > CAZMRH01. Next base: position 3,294 of record CAZMRH010000141.1, on the reverse strand, counting down.
CGAGAAAGCAGTATGCACCACCCGGTAACACAAGTACTGCACGGCGTGGCTCCGCCTCTTTTTCTTCGGATACGTATGTGTAAAGCGCAACGTCGGCGTCATCGTCGCGAAGCTGTATTTTTTCCTCAAGCATGATATTCTCCTTTGGATGTTATAAATTATTTATCTTGTGTAAGTCACCGGCGGGTATGTCGCTTCAGGCGAGCGTTCCCTGTAAGCCTGACGCTTACAGCATAACCTTACCTAATAAACCCGCGATGAAAGCTTTTTGCCGGGCTTTTTCTCGAAAAATCCGCGTACTCTCCACCCCGTATCCCTCAGATGTATTTTTCGAGGACGAAGTGGCACGGCAGACCGTCTTTGTATTCGGGCGAAGTCTCACCCGCGATAAGCGGTCTCAAATATTTGAGACATTCGCATGTCACATCATTCCCGCGCTCGTTTATATATTCATCCGGCACACAACGGACGTAGTTTGCAATACCGGCAATCGACCTCGGAACAAATTCAACCTTGTAGTCGCCCGTGCGCTCTATCGACATCATGCATCCCGTATCACCTCCGACCGCCGCTTTGACCGCCGCCTCAGCCACTCCCTGTGATTCCGTGATATCGGTAAGTGACGCGAGATGAGCTGCGCAGCGCTGCGATATGTTAAGCTCTACCGAGCGCACCTTGCATCCGATCTCCGCTTTGACCGCAAACTCCAGTGCCTTACCCGTACCCGACAGATACTTGTGACCGAACACGTCGGCGACACCTGTCTGCGTTCCGGCTCCGACGTACTCACCGTCGGCATCGCGGAGTCCCTCGGATACCGCGACGACCACGTTCGGCTTCTTTTCAAGCAGTGAGCGAACGTCCTCGAAAAATTCCTTCATAGAGAACGCCCTCTCGGGAAGATACACGAGATCTGGCGCGTATCCGCTGATGATCTTACCGAGTGCCGCCGATGCCGTGAGCCAGCCCGCATCACGCCCCATTATCTCGACTATCGTTACCGCCGGAACGGTGTAAACGGCGCAGTCGCGGATTATCTCCTGAACTGTAGTCGCAATATATTTCGCCGCAGAGCCGAAACCCGGTGTATGATCGGTCGAGGTAAGGTCGTTGTCGATGGTCTTGGGTACGCCCATGATGCGCATATCATAGCCGCACTTCGCCGTATACTTTGTGAGCTTTGACACCGTGTCCATCGAATCGTTGCCGCCGATGTAGAAGAAGTAGCGGATGCCGGCAGCGCGGAACCTTTCTATCAGCGATTCAAAAAGTGCAGGCTCTGCATCGGGATCCGGCAGCTTGCGTCTGCATGAGCCGAGTGCCGCCGCAGGAGTTGACGAAAGAAGTCCGAGGAGTTTTTCGTCTGCGCGTCCGTCATCAGCCGTAAATATGCGGCTAAGATTCACAGTGCGGTCAGCGAGAAATCCGTCAATACCGTTTCTCATGCCGTAAAGCCTTGTAATATTACCGCCGCCCTCATTTATCGCGGCACGTATCACTCCCGCAAGCGTTGCATTTATCGCCGCGGTCGGCCCGCCGGACTGTCCGACTACCGCCGCTCCCTTAAGCATGTCCATTTTGACCTCCGAAAGTTTTTCTCCTGTTATTTTAGCACATGACATTGCCGGTGTCAATAATTTTCGACACCGGCACGCGCAATTCATCATATTTATTATTACGCCTTTATTGTTACGCCGTCGCGTTGCAGGTTTCCGTTATCACACCGTCCGACCACACGTGCGTCAGCTTTTTCTGCGCCACTGTTCTGCCACGGTGCCGAATCCGAAGCGTGACCGTCACGGTAACCTTCCCGTCACACTCATTTATATAGAAATCCGTAAAATACCGGTATCCCGTACCGAGCGTGTGCGAATACTCCGACGCGCACCGGCACATTTCGAGATAAAAACCGTTCATGCGCGATACTGCATCCGAAATCCGCTTATCCGTTCTCGCATCTTGCGCATCTGTGCATTTTCCCGCTTCAAAACACGGGTAATATATATCGAAGACTCCGCTGCCCGTATGCTTTTTCTGCCACCTCATATTTCCTCCGAAGTATTACATAGTGCCGCCGAAACGCACGTTTATTTTAATTATTATGTGATTATGTTATATAATATTCAAAAGGTTGCTGCTTAAACCGTGTTCGGTATTGTTTTCGCTGAAGAAATGATGTATAATCAGTGCATGGGTGCGACCGAACATTCGCATCGGGGAGGTATTCTATGAGCAGCTTTATCGGTGCGGTTCCGGCGGCGGACAGACTTCGCCCCACATCCTTCGACGATATGGCGGGACAGCGGCATCTGGTCGGTAAGGATGGTATACTGCGCAGGCTTGTCGCGTCCGGCAGACTTCCGAGTATGATATTCTTCGGACCTCCCGGTACAGGCAAAACCACTGCAGCGTCAATCATTGCCGCACAGTCGGATATGACGCTGCGCCGCCTCAACGCGACTACCGCAACGCTCGCCGACGTGCGTGCGGTTGCCGGTGATACATCGAACATGTACGGCGCGGGCGGCATACTTCTGTACCTTGACGAAATTCAGTATTTCAACCGCAAACAGCAGCAGTCACTGCTTGAATATATTGAGGACGGGCGCATAACGCTCATCGCCTCGACCTCGGAAAACCCGTATTACTACGTCTATGACGCACTTCTCTCACGGTGCAGCGTGTTTGAATTCAAGCCGATAGCCCCTACCGATATGACTGACAGACTTCGCCGCAATTTTGAGACGATTCGCAACGATGCTGGGCGTGCGCTTGAGATGGACGACGCGTGCATACTCGCTATCGCACAGTACGCGGCGGGCGATATGCGACGGGCTACGTCGATGCTTGAGCTTGCCGTCACATGCGCGGATAAAAATGTCACCACGATCACCGCCGACATGATGAAAGAGCTTGTACCGTCAGTCATGTCGGGGGCTTTCGACCGCGACGGCGACGTGCATTATGACCTGCTCTCCTGCCTTCAGAAGTCGATACGCGGCTCCGATCCCGACGCGGCGGTATTCTATCTCGCCAGGCTTCTTGAGGGCGGCGACCTGATCTCACCGTGCCGCCGGCTTATGGTCATCGCGTGCGAGGATATAGGGCTTGCATATCCGATGGCGGCAGTGTACACGCGTTCCTGCGTCGAGATGGCACGCGAGCTCGGGCTTCCCGAGGCGCGCATACCGCTTGCCGATGCCGCCGTACTGCTCGCCACCGCGCCGAAGTCAAACAGCGCGTATCTCGCGGTTGCTGCTGCAGGTGACGATATCAGAAGCGGTCGAGGCCGTG
>CAZMRH010000140.1:0-4552 GCA_964568705.1 uncultured Lachnospiraceae bacterium | reverse complement strand
ACCTATGTTGCTGTCAACTATGCGATAGTCAGGCGGTGTCGTTCGGACACCAACCCGCTTTGCTTATAGCGTGACTATGCTGATACCCATAACGGGTTTTTTCTTGTTACTTTTCTGCGGAGAAAAGTAACGGGCAGCCGTTCAGGGGGAAGGATTCCCCCGAAGCCCCCTTCTGCGGAAGCCGAAAGCGAAGGCTCACCTGCAAAGAAAATTGCACTCGCCGTGCAATTTTATCTTTGCATACAAGGTCTGTTTCGGTGACCTATCGCGTACATCTGCGGGCTTCGCATTCGGAGTAAGCTTCACATTCGTCTGTCGGTGAATGAACATTATAATCCTGACGATTTACACCTTATTCGTTCTGTTTGCCCTTATCGGGAGCGCGAGGGACAGGTCCCTCGCATCGCATCCCTGCGTTTCCCTTTAATCGGCGTAGGCGTTGAGGGATGTGTCGGCGATGTTTCCGGCGCAGTATTCGCGATAACCCTGAAGCGCGACCATCACGCCGTTGTCGCCGCAGAGTGACGGCTTCGGTACATAAAGTGCTGCCCCGCACTTCCCGCACTCTTTGGCGACCGCGCGTCTGAGGTGCGAGTTCGCCGCGACACCGCCCGCCATCACCGCGGTTTTCGTTCCCGTCTGACGCAGTGCCGAACCGAGCTTGTCCGCGATACCGTGTATCACCGCATACGTGAAGCTCGCCGCGACAAGCGCCGCCTCATCCTCGGGAAACGGATCTTCCGGCGCAAGCCCGAGCTTCTGACGGACATTGTGTATGTGATTGACCGCCGCTGTTTTAATTCCGCTGAACGAAAAGTCAAGCGTATCTCCCGCAAGAGCCGGCGACGGTAGTTTTATCAGCTCACGCTTCGTGTACTTTTCAAACCCGATCCCCGCAAGTCTGTCCATCTCGCGGCCGCCGGGATACTTAAGCCCCATCACACGCGCCGCCTTGTCGAACGCCTCGCCCGCGGCGTCATCGCGCGTTCCGCCGATCTCATTAAACGTCACAAAGTCTGTCACGCTGTACAGCGACGTATGACCGCCCGATACCACAAGCGAAATGTACGAAGGCACAAGCCCCGGATTCTCCGCATAAACCGCCGCGGTGTGCGCCTTGATGTGATTGACCGCGATAAGCGGCTTCGAGTGCGTCAGCGCGCACGCTTTCGCGAAACTCACTCCGACGAGAAGTGCACCGATAAGTCCCGGTCTGTTCGTCACCGCAACAGCGTCGATATCCGCCATAGTCACGCCCGCGTCTGTGAGTGCGCGGGATGCAACATTCGTTATCGCCTCGGTGTGCGCGCGGCTCGCGATCTCCGGCACTACTCCGCCGTACAGCGCGTGTGTCGCGATCTGCGTGGCCACTATGTCCGATTTCACATCCACCGTCGCATCATTCGCGTCAACTACAGCGCACGCCGTCTCATCGCACGACGACTCAATTCCCAAGATAAGCATAGCAACTCCTCACAGCTCCGCCGACATGAGGATCGCGTCCTCACGCGGCTCGCTGTAGTAATTCTTTCGTGTTCCGTCAGGCGTAAACCCGAGCTTTTCGTACATCGCCCGCGCCGCGCCGTTCGACTCGCGTACCTCAAGGTACGCTTTTTTTCCGCCGCACCGCCGTCCGAAATCAAGCGCGTGACTAAGCAGTGCCTCACCGATGCCGCGGCGGCGGTACTCTTTCAGCACCGACACGCTCTCAACCGTCACCTCGTCAACTACCGTGTAGAGGGCGCACTGTGCGACCATCACACCGTCATCGTACGCCGCGAACATATGCGCCGTCGGATTCCCGGCAGTGCCGCGCACGACGCCCTCGCTCACCGTCTCGCCGAAGCAGGACGTGCGAAGTGCCGCGATCTCGCGTACCGACTCCGTGCCGGCCTCACATATCGTCAAGCTCATCCGCTATTTCCTCCGGGAAGCCGAACATCATCTGAAGCGCGGCGGTGATATTCTTATAGCAAAGCTCGTATTCAGCCGCGCCGCCGCCGTAAGGATCGGGTATGTCGAAGGGCATGATCGTCACCTTGTACGCAAGCTCCGGAAACAGCGAGCAAAGCGCCGCCCTGTGACGCGCGCTCATTGTGATCACCATGTCCGATTTCTCCATTATCTCATCGGTCATTCTGCGTGACACGTGATTTGCGTATTCCGACGGTTCAAACAGTCCCGAGCCCCGCAGTGCCGCCGCACTTCCCGTCGAGATAGGTGAGCCGTCCCCCGCAAGTCCTGCCGACACTGCGTATACCGTATCGCCTGCGTAAAAATGATTGAAGATGACCTCAGCCATCGGACTGCGGCAGGTGTTGCCCGTGCAGACGAAGCATATCTGCTTTTTTTCGCTTTCCATAATCAAGCCGCCGCGCTGTCAGCCTGTGTGTCCGACAATCCGGCTTCCTCCTTCGCGTCGTTGATATAATCGTAGATGAGATCGCCGCACGCGACACATTTTTTTTCGCCGCGGCTGTAAAGATAACCCGTGCCGTCCGCCCCCTCAACGTAGATGAGGTTGATGAATATTTCGGGATGCGCCGACGACTCGAACTTCAACTCAAACCGCGACGTTTCGTCACTCCTCGGCCACAGTACAGTTTCACCGCTCTTCATCGCGTCGGATAGTGATGCGATTACGCCCGCGTCCTCTACGGTGTTAAGCACAAATACCTGCTCGTCGCTCTGGCATATGTACACCTTCTCCGCGCCGAAATCGGCAAGCGTCGGCAGTGTCAGCGATTCGCTGTAGAACACCGTCGTAAACTCGCCGTTGTACGCCTCGGTCAGCCACTGTGACGCGTCTGATGTGCCTATCCTATAAATCACTTCTGCGGGATCGCTGATCTTCGCGTACTCCACGCCGACCGTTGTCGGCTCATAGCCGATGGGCGCACACTTATAGGTCACGCCGCCGCATATGAGGTCGCCGCCGTCATTGAATTTCGCTTTCTTTAACCCGCCGCCGCACGCGGTCAGTGACAGCATGACAAGCGCGAGCAGTCCGGCAATTATTTTTTTCATAAGTCCTCCGTGTTATATGCCTGCAGATAATAGGATTTCGCACTCTGCGGAGTGCGATTTAAGGCTCTGCCTTAAAAATCCGCCCGCTTTTCACGGAAAAGCGGGGGAAAAGTATGCGTACGAAGTTCGGTTTAAACTGATTGTATCGGACGAATGTCCTTATCGGGAGCGCGAGGGAGAGGTCCCTCGCATCGTACTCCCCGAAACGAAGTTTCGGGTTATCTTCCCGACGGGCGTATGCCCGTCATGAAGATAATTTCCGTATCCCCGTGTCAGTAGCCGAACTTACCCGACAGGCTGTCGTCGTCGTCGACCCACTGTGAAGCCTCATACACGGTATATTCCGTCGCGGTTTCGCGCACGACCACCTTTGCGATGCCCGCGTTTATTACCATTTTTTTACACATCATGCAGGAGCATGTGCCACTGAAAAGTGAGCTGTCGGCAGGATTCGTGCAAGCCATGTAGAGCGTCGAGCCGAGCATCTGCTCACGCGGTGCCGCGATGATTGCGTTCGCCTCAGCATGGACGCTGCGGCACATCTCGTACCTCTCGCCGCGCGGAATCTTCATCTCCTCGCGGATGCAGTGTCCGAGATCGGTGCAGTTCTCACGTCCTCTGGGCGCGCCGTTATAACCGGTCGAGATAATGACGTCGTTCTTGACGATTATCGCACCGAACCGGCGGCGCAGGCATGTCGCGCGCTCCGATACGGTCTCTGCGATATCGAGATAATAGTTTTCCTTTGATACTCTGTCCATGATGTTCTCCCGTATGTTATATCAATTGATATATTATAACGCAACTGCGCGGATAAATCAAGATGCGTAAAGACATATCGCAAAATTCAAGTGATACGGCGGGGGTCGGTATACTTTATCCACGCGCCGGTTTCTTTACTTCTAATCTCCGCATATTCCGTAATCATATAACTGTACTCCCGCTTTTTCACAAAAAATAAGGTAAAATCTTGTCCTTTTTTCATAAATAAGATATTTACAACGGAGCGCGGAAGTTGTATAATATATGATAGACAGGATATCTGACGCACTCTGATATTTGTGCAAAAAAATTAATCATATATTCAGGAGGATTTACATTCATGGCAAGAAAGAAAATTTCCATGGACGGCAACACCGCCGCCGCGCATGCATCGTATGCGTTTACGGAAGTTGCCGCAATCTACCCCATCACTCCTTCGTCCGTGATGGCAGAGCTTACCGACGCTTGGTCTGCCACGGGACTTAAGAACATTTTCGACGATAAAGTAAAGGTAGTCGAGATGCAGTCGGAGGCGGGAGCTGCAGGCGCTGTTCACGGTTCCCTCGCAGCCGGCGCTCTCACCACCACATTCACAGCGTCACAGGGACTTCTTCTGATGATCCCGAACATGTATAAAATCGCGGGCGAGCTTCTTCCCTGCGTCATCCACGTATCCGCGCGCTGTGTGGCATCTCACGCCCTCAATATATTCGGTGACCACTCCGACGTTTACGCCTGCCGTCAGACCGGTTTCGCCATGCTG
>CAZMRH010000139.1:0-4566 GCA_964568705.1 uncultured Lachnospiraceae bacterium | reverse complement strand
TGTCAATACCGAAACCTGAAAAACGGATAGCCGATTTTGAAAATCTCGGACTGGGAATGTTTGTTCACTGGGGAATCTACTCACAGATGGGCTGCGGAGAATGGATAATGAACATCGCGGGCATACCGAAGGATGAGTACATAAAGCTCGCCGACTCGTTCACCGCGTCAAAGTTCGACGCACTCTCACTTGTCCGTGCGGCAAAACGCGCCGGGATGAAATATATAGTCCTCACCACACGCCATCACGACGGATTCTCACTCTACGACACCTGCGGCCTTTCCGATTACGACGCACCCCATTATCTCGGCGGGCGTGACCTCATCCGCGAGTACGTCGACGCGTGCAATGCCGAGGGCATCGTGCCGTTCTTCTATCACACCACGCTCGACTGGTATCAGGAATCCTTCGAGAAGGACTTCCCCAAGTATCTTCAGTATCTGCGTGACAGCGTCGAGGTGCTCTGCTCGAATTACGGCAAGATCGGCGGTCTGTGGTTCGACGGGAACTGGAGCCGTCCGAATGACGACTGGGAGGTAGACAAGCTGTACGCGGTCATCAGAAAGCATCAGCCGGACGCAATCATCGTCAACAATACGGGACTCAGCGCAAGAGGCGAAGTGAGCAATCCCGAAATCGACAGCGTCACTTTCGAACAGGGTCGCCCGACTCCGATGGACCGCGAGGGTATGCCTAAATACGTCGCGGCGGAGATGTGCGAGACGATGAACGATCACTGGGGTATCGGTGCAGGTGATCTCAACTACAAGTCACTTCGCACGCTCATCGAAAATTTATGTGCATGCCGCAAGGTCGGCGCAAACTATCTTCTGAACATTGGTCCCGACGGTGACGGTGCAATTCCGCTCATGCAGCAGGCGCTGCTTGAGGGAATCGGATACTGGATGGACAACTGCGGTCAGTCGGTATACCGCGGCAAGCCCTCGCTGATTAAGGGTGAAAACAAAAACTTCGCGCTTGACGCTGACGGCAAGTCGTACTTCTACATCCATGACATATGCGTGCTCGGTGATGCAAACGTGACTGTCGCCGGAAGCGGTCTCGGATGGAAGCATTTCTCGAACGTCACCCGTCAGGTGAAGTGCGTGAAGTGGACTGACAACGTTGATCCTCTCGAATTCGTACAGCATGGGGCTGACCTGTGGATAAACGCGGGCGGCTTCCCTTACGGCAGAAATTACATCGTCCGTGTAGCCGAAGCGGAGTACGCCGACTGATGCACAATCCGCGGTTCACTTTAAATCCGGAGATTGTTGAGTTTGCACAAATTTGAACAGAATCGCAAAATACGGCGAAAAAGTATTGACAACGGAAGTGATAGATGCTATAATAGGCTCATCAATTTAGTACGCTAAAGCGTTAAAGGAGAAAAGCGATGAGAAAGATTATAGCACTTCTGCTTACACTGGTTATGGTGAGCGCGGTATTCGCGGGATGCACAAAGTCGGGCGATACGGCGGCGACAACTACTGCGGCAGGCGGTACGACCGCGGCTCAGACGACTGCGGGCAGCACTACCGATTCCGCATATGTTAAGGCCAAAGGCAAACTCGTTGTCGGCATCACAGAGTACGCACCGATGGACTACAAAGACGACGACGGCAAATGGACCGGTTTTGACGCAGAGTTCGCGAAGCTGTTCGCGGATAAGCTCGGCGTTGAGGTTGAATTCATAGAAATCGACTGGGATTACAAGTTCCCCGAGCTTGATGCGAAGTCGATTGACTGTATCTGGAACGGCATGACCATCACCGATGAGGTGAAGCTCAACACAAGCTGCTCCGACGCATACGTAAAGAACAAGCAGGTCGTTGTCATGGCAACCGATAAAATCGCGCAGTTTACCGATGCTGAATCAATGAAGTCACTCAAATTCGCATGTGAGGCCGGCTCCGCAGGTGAATCCGCTGCTAAAGACGCGGGCTTCGACGTTACAGCGGTTCAGGCACAGAGTGACGCACTCATGGAGGTATCATCCGGAAGCGTTGACGCATGTGTTATCGACGCAACAATGGCTGAAGCTATGACAGGCGAAGGCACAAGCTACGGGAAGCTCGGTGCAGGCATCAGCCTTACCGATGAGGAATACGGCGTCGGCTTCAGAAAAGGCTCCGACCTCACGGCACAGTTCAACGAATTCAGAAAAGAAGTCAAGGCTGACGGCTCACTCAAGGCGCTTGCTGACAAGTACAACCTCGTGCTTGCAGACTGACAGTCACTTTAATGAAATATCGGGGCAGAGAGTGTCACAGATGCTCTCTGCCCTCGCGTGCGTATTGACATATAAAATCAAGGAGAGATTTGAACTCTCGCGCCGCTTCACTCTCACATGCGTATTGACGCATAAATCCTGAAAGGTCAAATCACGGGAAATATAATGGATAAATTTCTTTCGGTCACGCTTGCCCTGCTCGGCGGCTTCGGCATGACGCTGAGGCTATTCGCGCTGACACTTCTATTCGCGCTTCCCCTCGGACTTATCGTCAGCTTCGGCTCGATGAGCAGGTTCAAACCACTCTCATGGCTCACCCGCACTTTTGTCTGGATCATCCGCGGCACGCCTCTTATGCTGCAGCTCATCGTCATCTACTACGGTCCGGGACTTATGTTCGAGTGGCCGCTGCTTGAACGATTCACCGCCGTGCTAGTCGCGTTTGTCATAAACTATTCCTGCTACTTCTCCGAAATATACCGCGGCGGCATCGAGAGTATCTCACGCGGTCAGTACGAGGCAGGTCAGGTGCTCGGCATGACAAAGACGCAGTTGTTTTTCAAGGTCGTGCTGCTTCAGGTGATAAAGCGCATCGTACCGCCTATGAGCAATGAGATAATCACGCTCGTCAAGGACACGTCGCTTGCGAGGATCATCGCCGTTTACGAGATAATCTGGAGCGCGCAGGTCTACATAAAGATGGACGGACTTATCTGGCCGCTGTTCTACACGGGTGCGTTCTATCTCGTGTTCTCCGGCATACTTACTCTGCTTTTCGGCTACATCGAGAAGCGCATGAGCTATTTCAGGAGCTGAATAATGAGCATATTGGAAATAAAGAATTTCAGAAAATCCTTCGGCAAGACCGAGGTTCTCAAGGGAGTCGACCTCACGCTTGAGCGCGGTGAGGTGCTTGCGATAATCGGCTCGTCCGGAAGCGGTAAAACGACGCTGCTGCGCTGCATCAACTTTCTCGAAACTCCCGACTGCGGTGAGTTGTATCTTGACGGGAAGCTGCTCTATACGGCGGGAGGCTCACAAAAGCTCAGCGATTATGCTCGCCGCAATATAACGCTTCACTTCGGGCTTGTGTTCCAGTCGTTCAACCTCTTTCCGCAGTACACAGCGTTCGAAAACATCTGTCTTGCGCCGAAGCTGCTCGCGAAGGAGCGCGGCGATTATAAAATCCGCCGTCACGAGATAAACGCGGAAATCGAGGCTAAGGCCGAGGAACTGCTCGGTCAGGTCGGACTGTCCGACCGACGTGACAGCTATCCGTGCATGTTATCGGGCGGTCAGCAACAGCGTGTCGCCATCGCGCGTGCGCTTGCGCTCCAGCCTGACATACTCTGCTTCGACGAGCCGACAAGCGCGCTTGATCCCGAGCTTACGGGCGAAGTTCTCGCGGTAATGCGTGAGCTTGCAAGCCGCGATATGACGATGATAATCGTAACGCATGAGATGGCATTCGCGAAGGACGTCGCCGACAAGATAATCTTCATGGAGGACGGTGTCGTTGCGGTATCGGGTACGCCTGATGATATATTCAGCGGCAGCGGCGGCGAGCGGATCAACCGCTTCATCAACAAAATAGAACAGTAACAGTCATTACAAAAGGCTTCGGCGGACAAGTTTCCGTCGAAGCCTTCTTTGTGTTATTTCGTAAGCCGCGCTTACTCCTTGATTGTTCCGTCGGGATTGAACAGCGGAAGCTCCTCAAGGTAGATAACGTCGCCTCTTGCCTGCGCGTCACCCTCGACAAGTATCGCCGCCTTACCGATAATATTGCCGCCTGCCTTATTCACAAGCTGCTCTATCGCCGCAAGTGATTCGCCCGTCGACACCACATCGTCGACAATGAGGATACGCTTGCCGCGCATCTTGTCAGCGTCCGCCGTATCGAGGATGAGCGTCTGTGTACTCTCAGTCGTAATTGAGTGAAGCGTTGATTCAAAGTAGCCCGTCATATAGAGCTTCTTCTTCTTACGTGCGACAAAGTAGCAGTCGTCACCCGCAAGACGCGCCATATCAGCCGCAAGCGGTATGCCCTTCGCCTCTGCCGTGATTATATAGTCGTACTCCGGTACTATTTTAAGCAGCTCACGCGCACAGTGCTCTGAGAGCTTCGGCTGGCCGAGGATAACGAACGCGCCGATGTACAGATCGTCATTTATTCTGCAAAGCGGCAGACTCCAATCCATTCCGGCTATGTTCATTTTGTAATAATTCACTTATATCACTATCCTTATAATTATCTTCGGTGACATGCACCAAAGGGTATTTTACTTCAAAATCACGATTCTGTCAAGTACCGCGCACAATACTGTCATCCG
>CAZMRH010000138.1:0-4605 GCA_964568705.1 uncultured Lachnospiraceae bacterium | reverse complement strand
ACGTCTGCGTGCTTCGCATTCGGAGTAAGCTTCACATTCGTCTGTCGGTGAATGAACGTCATAATACTGATGCTTTTGCTGTACTATGTCGTAATAAACCCGTGCGGAAAGTTTTTCGCCAGGCCTTTTTTCAAAAAGGCCGCGTACCCTGTGTACTACTATATATCGATAATATTCTCTCCGGCGAGTGCGGCGAGTGCGAACCTCAGCGCCGACACAGCGCCGCGGCGAACCTCAGGGATCTCGCTCTCAAGCTCCGGCAGCAGCTTGCGGTACACTTCACCGCGTATACCGATATCGTTCTCGAGTGCCTCCGAGCTGAAATCGGGCGTCGTATCGTCATGCACTTCGGCGTAGAACAGCGACGCGAGTGAACCGCTCTCGATGAGCGACGTGTTCAGCACTAGTGACGGCTCGACCGCGCCCGTCAGATGAAGGCGCAGGAGCGTATCCGCGCCGAACTTTTCCGATGCGGCATACTCCGCGATACGGCGGTCGGCTTCGCTCTGCGTTGACATTCCAGCGACAGACAGCGTGCGGTCTTCATATGCCTTCTTCGAGAAGCAGACGCGCGATGCACGCACCTTCGTGTCGTCCGCCGACTTGCCGATCTCGACGGCAAGCGCGCCCTTCACGCCGGTTTCATCCCACGAGCGGCCCTCAAGACAGCCGCAGTAAGCGTATGCGTGAGACGCCCGATCGTCGATGTGGGGCGCGTTGTGGACGTGACCGAGCGCGGTGTAATCTGCGCCGAACGCGTCAATCTCCGCAGGTGTGACGGGGCAGTAGTGTGACAGCGGCGATGACATATCCGCGTGCGCGAGGAGGATATTAATCCTTGATGGGTCATCCGGATGATGACCGGCAGCCGGAAAAGAGTCCATCGACGGTTCGGTGAACGCATAGCCGTACACGTCGCAGCCGAGATCGTCAAATGAGAACTTCGCAAGCGAATCGCTTTTGAAGATGAACACATTTTCGGGGAACACGTTTTTCATCCATATGCTGTCGCGATGGCAGCAGTCGTGATTGCCGGGCGCGATTATCACCGGGCAGCCGACGCGCTCGAACTCATGCTTCATCAGTGCGACAGTCTCGCGCGTCACAAATTCGTGATCGATCATGTCGCCTGCGATCAGCACCATATCAGCACCGCCGCCACCCGCGTATGTCATCATTGACGTGAACGCGGCGCGCAGTTCATTCTTGCGTATTTCGGCATGACGCGGGTCAAGCCGTGTGAACGGCGAATCGAGGTGGATGTCGCCGGTGTGAAGCAGTTTTAACATGTGTACTCCGTTTAATATATTGAGATAAAATAGGGGACTTCGCACTCTGCATAGTGCGATTTAAGACTCTGCCTTATAAATCCGCACGCTTTTCACGGAAAAGGATGCATGGCTGTGGGCGAATGTGCGTTACAATCCTAACGATCATCGCTGCACTTTGTTATGAATAACCCCTTTTGAAAGTTCTTTGCCAGGCTTTCTTTCAAGAAAGCCGCGTTACCCCTCGTACTCCATTTTCGCCGTTTTCATTTCGATGTAATCGTCACTGATGTCAAGCGCGTCCCACTGCGACTTTGTGCCGCGATAGGTGAATGCCGTGAGCGAGCTGCATCCGACGAATACGTTATTCTGAAGCGACTCAAGGCCTGTACCGAAAGTGACGCTTTCCAGTGCGCGGTCACTCGCGAAGGCGAATTCGCACACCGTTTTCATCGAATCGGGCAGATTTACCGACTTAAGCGCCGTACACAGCGAAAATGCGCGCGTGCCTATCATCGTACAGCCCTCATCGAGCGTCACCGAAGTCAGTAAGTGACAAGCGGCAAATGCTCTCGCGCCCATCACCGTCACGCTTCCGAGTGTTACCGACTCAAGAGCGATGCAAGAATTGAAGCAGTCCGCGCCGATCATCATCACGCAGTCCGGCACTGTGAGAGACACAATGCGCGAGTTGCCTTTAAACGCACCGTCGCCTATCGAGCGCACTTCATGACCGCCGAGCGTTTCGGGAATCGTGAGCGCAGAATCCTCACCTATGTATGCCGTGATTCTAACGGAATCGCTGAGGCGGGGACTTTCATAGCACTTTTCGACGTAGACGTATGTGAAATCGCCCTCCGTCACCGGGTCGGAGATTATCTCAACGGGTACAGGTGTGGCAGTCTCCTTTGCCGCATCTGTCACTGCATCTGTGACCTCCTCATCCCCGCCAAACATCGGGAAGTCGATCATGTCATTGCGGATGAGCGCAATGAGCGCTGACACGACGATGATGACCAGCGTAAGAATTATCGACGCTATAATGATACTTTTAAACGTCGCGGTGTCTTTTCTTCCCGCCTTGTTTGTCATCGCACGATCTTCGTCCGGTATCCCCTCGGGATACAGCGGATGCTTGTCCGCTTCATTGTTTTCAGCCTCTGTCCCGTTTATGACGGGCTTTTCGCATTCGTCACTGTTATGCGGCATATCGCACCTCTTATATGATATTATTTATTTAGAGAAGTCTGTCAAGTCTCGATGCCGCCTCGGAGGTATTCTCATGCGTGCCGAACGCGGTCAGGCGAAAATAGCCGCGCCCGCCGTCACCGAACCCTTCACCCGGTGTTCCGACGACCTGAGCCTCACCGAGAAGATAGTCGAAGAAGCCCCACGACGACATGCCGCCCGGGCATTTCAGCCATATATACGGCGACGACTTGCCGCCCGTATAACAGATTCCCTTTTTATCGAACAGTGCCGAAAGCGTCGCCGCGTTCTCCATGTAGTACGCGATGTTCGCTTTGCACTCGGCGATGCCGCGGTCGGTAAGCACCGCCTCGGCCGCCTTCTGCACGGGATACGACACGCCGTTGAACTTTGTCGCCTGACGACGCGCCCATAATTTCGCGAGGCTCATGCCGTCAGCCGTGATGCCTGCGGGAATCACCGTCCACGCGCACCTTGTACCCGTAAATCCCGCAGTCTTTGAAAATGAACATATCTCGACGGCGCATTTGTCCGCGCCGCTGCATTCATATATCGTGTGCGGGAGCGCATCATCCGATACGAACGCCTCATACGCCGCGTCAAAGATTATGAGCGAGCCGCTGTCGTTCGCGAAATCAACCCACTGCTGAAGTTCCGCCTTGGTATAAACCGCACCTGTCGGATTGTTCGGCGAGCAGAGGTAGATGACCGCGCCCGTCACATCACGCATCAGAGGCGGCATCGGACGGAAGCCGTTTTCGGCATTGCCGGGGAGAAAGTGAACCGTGCGTCCGCTCATGATGTTGCTGTCGAGATATACCGGGTACACGGGATCAGGTATCCACACGGGATTGTCACCGAGGATGTCGACGATGTTGCCGATATCGCTTTTTGCACCGTCCGACACAAATACGGAATCAGAGGAGACCGTTACGCCGAAGCGGGTATAGTAGCGCGCGATCGCACTGCGGAGAAAATCGTGACCGTATTCGGGCGGATATCCGTGGAAGCCGTCGGCGCGTCCCATTCCGCGGGAGGCCTCGGTCATCGCCGCCGCCGCACATTCGGGAAGCGGAAGTGTCACGTCGCCGATACCGAGCCGTATGATTCTTTTATCGGGATTCTTCTCACTGTAGGCGCGAACTCTCGCACCCACCTCGGAGAAAAGATAGCTTTCCTTGATACTTGAAAAGTTGCGGTTCACCTTGATATTCAGACTCATAGCTCATATACTCCTTCGTAAACTGTCGCAGCGGGTCCCGTCATGTAGACGCGGAAGGCTTCCGTCACCGTAATCGTTAGTTTTCCTCCGCGAAGCTGTATCACGATGGGCTGTCTCTCCTCGCATATACCGAGCCTGACCGCTGCCGCCGCCACCGCGCATGCACCCGTACCGCATGCGAACGTCTCGCCGCTGCCCCTCTCCCATACGCGCATCTTAAGATGAGTTCGGTCTGTGATCTGTACGAACTCCGTATTGACACGTTCGGGAAACAGCGGATGCTTTTCGAAATGCGGTCCGATCTTCCTAAGCTCGAGAGAGCATATATCGTCGGTGAAGATGACGCAGTGCGGATTACCCATCGACACCGCCGTCGCGCGGACGTTCATCCCCGCGGCTGACATAGGCGCGTCAATCATCTCGCCCGCTGCCGCGACGGGTATCACGTCCGCGTCAAACGAGGCGACACCCATATCGACTGTCGCGCCGACAGCGATCCCGTTTTCTATCTTCATCTCAAGCTGCTTTACGCCTGACAGCGTCTCGATCGAGAAGTGATCTCTGCGGCAGATGCCGCGGTCGTACAGATATTTGCCGACGCATCGTATCGCATTGCCGCACATTTTACCCTCGCTGCCGTCCGCGTTGAACATGCGCATCTTCGCATCGGCAAGGTCGGACGCGCATATCAGCACCACGCCGTCCGCGCCGACCGAGAAGTGTCGCGGCGACATTTTTACCGCGGCGACCGCCGGGTCAAACGGGATGCCGTCCATGCAGTTTATGTAGATGTAGTCGTTTGCCGCGCCGTGCATTTTGGTAAAATTTATTCTCACTGTGTCCTCCTGATATTTGTCAGGCTCCGCCCGACACCTGCGCGCTTTTTCGGGAAAAGCGCGGGAAAAA
>CAZMRH010000137.1:0-4613 GCA_964568705.1 uncultured Lachnospiraceae bacterium | reverse complement strand
GAAAAGATTCTCACCGCGATGAACTACATACTCTCTAACGGCAGACCGCCGCGTCAGTTCTCAATTCCGGCTGACGACACGAGCCTTCCCGAATTTGACTTCCGTGCGTACATAGATCAGGGCGTGTGGATCATTTCGACCATCTACACCTACCTCTCCTATACCGAGGACTACTCGCTTCTCGACGAGGAGTGCTCCTACTACGACTACGACGAGATGACCGGCTGGTACGCAAAGAGCGCAACCCGCGACAGCGTGCTTGTACATATGATAAAAATAATGGACTACCTTATCTCCATCATCGACACGGAGGAAGGTACAAATTGTCTGCGCGTTCTGTTCGGCGACTGGAACGATGCGGTCGACGGACTCGGATACAAGCAAGAGCCCGGTCACGAAAGCGAGTACGGCTCGGGCGTAACCGTAATGGCAACACTCCAGTTCTACATGAACCTAAAAGAGATGTCGGAAATACTTAAGCATATCGGCGGATATGACGACAGGATAGCACAGTTTGCCGATATTCGAGAAAAGATAGAGACGGGACTCTTAAAATACGCGGTAGACACCGATGGCAAGGGAAATCGCCGCATAGTCCACGGCTGGGGCGACAAGATGTCCTACAAGATAGGCAGCTTCAATGATCCCGACGGCAAGGCGAGACTTTCGATCACGTCGAACGCGTTCTGGGCGATATCCGGGCTCATCGAAAAGGATCCGACGCTTAAAGATACTATCGTCGGCAGCATGAAGACACTTCGCTCGAAGTACGGCATGAAGACCTTCGACGTACCGTTCCCGAAGGACATGAGACACTACGTCGGTCGTATCGCGGGAATCACACCTGGCACATATGAGAACAGCTGCGCGTATGTCCATGCAAGCATGTTCGGCACGATGGCTCTGTTCCTCATCGGAGAAAGTGAGATGGCTTGGCGCGAGCTTGAGACTTCGATGGTCATATCACACGACAACTGCACAATGACAAGCTTCGTGATGCCCAACTCCTACTGCGAGAATCCCGACTATCAGATCGACGGTGAGTCAATGGGCGACTGGTACACGGGAAGCGGCACAATGCTTATAAAGGAGATTATTAAGGTGGGCTTCGGCATAATGCCTGATCTTGAAGGACTGACTATCGCTATGCCGAAAACAATGCCGACCGATAAGGCGTCGGTAAAGCTGAACGTCAAGAAATGCCCCGTCACGCTCACCTATGTGAAGTCGGGCGCGGGAAAACGCACGATTACGGTGAACGGCAAGAAGATGGCGGGCGAATACGACAGCATAATGGATACGGTGAAGGTTTACATACCCACGTCGGACATGACCGCACCGCTTGAGATAATCGTAGCTGATTGAAAATACTGACTGCACGTTTGACATAGAAAGGAAGCATTATGAAGATATCACTAAAGCTGACAGCAATTTTTCTCTGCATTTGTTTTACACTCGCGGCATTTCCGTTTATGTCCGTCGCGGCCGGCAGTGCCACGGTCGATTTCGACAGTGCCGCGAAGATATCTCTGTTTTCGGCGTCGAACAACGTCGGTGTGTTCTATGACGCCAGCGAGGACGCGGCACGGCTCTATACGACAGGCACGAGCGATCCGTTCATAATGCTGAATCTTCAGAACCAGTCGCTGTCGGCGAGCACCTATAAGTACATCGTGTTCACTTACAGGACGCTGACGACGAACTCAGCTGCCGCCGCGCAGACCGAGCTTTTTCTCTGTGCCGGCAGCACTTTCGCAGCGACGGGGGGACAAAGCGTGACTTTTGGCGTGACGAACGGCTGCAAATACCGCTCGCAGATAATCGATCTGTCGAGCACCGCCTACTGGAGCGGCAGTATAAACGGAATGCGCATCGATTGCTTCAGTACGTGCGCCCTGTGCGATACGATGTTTATTGACTCGATCTCCTTCGCGTCAAGCGCGGCGGAAGCGGCCGGTGTCGCGTCGGCAAGAACTGACGCGGCGAACGGCATACTTGCGCCGTATACCGAGGCCGAACTTAACTGCACCACATATAACAATGCAAAGTACACGAAGTATTACTGGGACGGCGGCATCATCTACAATGAGGCGGTATATCCTCTTGAGAACGCTGATGGCACGATTTCACCGATACCGCTGATGTACAATGCCGACCGAATAGTGTCGGTCAGAAGCGCGACGCTCGGCACCGAGTACAAAATGGGCGTCGACTACAACATCATTGGCGGCAAGCTCCAGCTTTATAAGACAAAATCCGTAAAAACGATCCCGTATTCAACCTATTACACGAGCACGCAGACTATTTTACCGTGCTGTCGCGGCGGGTATATGTACTTCTCCGAGGGCTCGGAGATGCATCTTCAGCAGCTCGCGGTGACGTATGTAACCGATGATGAGTGGACGGGAGCGATACCCGAAGGACAGAGCACAAGCCTTCCGAAAACGGTATCGAAGCTCGAGAACAAACAAAATTTGAACGTGCTGTTCTACGGCGACAGTATTACCGTCGGATGCAACGCGAGCGGCTGGTCGGGACTGAACTGCGCACCGTACAGTCAGACGTGGTACCTAATGACTGTGAACGCGCTCAAAGCAAAATACGGCTACACGAATATTTCATACACAAATACGGCAGTCGGCGGAAAGACTGCGCAGTGGGGTGCGGAAAATGCGAATTCCCTTGCGGCGGCGTATTCGCCCGACCTTGCGTTCATCGCGTTCGGAACGAATGACGGTTCAATGGGAGTTGCTCCCGCAACCTTCAAGGCGCAGATACAGACGATAATCACTTCCATCCGCGCGGTTAATCCGAACTGCGAGATAATCCTCGTCGCACCCATACTTCCGAATCCCGAAGCGCTTGTATGGAGTGGGATTCAGGGCGATTATCTGCCGGTACTTGAGGAGCTTTGCGGCGCGGGAATCGTCGTCGCAGATCTAACCACAGTGTACCGCCACTTTCTCACACTCAAGCGGTACTGCGACATGACGGGAAACAACGTAAATCATCCGAACGATTTCATCGTGCGCCTTTATTCTCAGACAATGCTCCGCACGATTACCGAAGTGAACGAGAAGTCATATGAGCTGACACTTGACAGTGCGATGCTACCGCACATTACACCGCAGAGCGTATGCACAGTCGGTGACGCGAACGACGACGGCGCGGTAAACGCGGCTGATCTGCTGTCGCTGAAATTGTATATGGTTTGCAGCGGCTCTTCTGTTTACGTCTACGCGGCTGATGTAAACAGCGACGGACGAATCAACGCGCGCGACATACTGATGCTCAGAAAGCATTTCGTGGGTCTCTGCATACTACCGTCAAAGCCCGCCGAGACTGCGGTGGAATATGACAGCGCAGAGTCGGCGGTGAGACTTTCGACACTTGCCGATGTACGACGACCGACGGCACTGGTTGATCTCAGCTCGGCGGGAGAGGTTATTTCGGCAGATGACTATAATTATGCCGCGATATCCTACAAGGTGTCCTCCGTGACCGCGACTTCGGCAAAAGTAATCCTTACATCGGACGGCAGTAACGTAAACGCTTCATTCCCGCTTACGGCGGACGGTGCGTATCACACTGCAGTGATCGACCTGACAGATGCGGGATTCACCGGTACGATCGGTACGATGACACTTGAGTATTTTAATGAGACAGTCACGGGCGATGCAATGTATATTTCGTCTGTGATGTTTGCAGAGAGTACGCGGTCTTTTATAAAATAGGTCTGACGAAAACTTTTCATATGAGATTCATCAGACAAATAACGGTGTAAATCGCTGGAATTATAGTACACATTATATCTGTTTCCGTATGTTCTTCCCTGCTTTTCCGAAAAAGCATGCAGTTGTCGGGCAGCGCCTGACATTATTATACAATTGTCAATAATTATTATATGCATATGTAATTTTTAAAATAATAACCGAAAGGAAGACTATTATGAAACTCGGAATGATTATGCCTTGTGAAGTTGAAAGCTTTGACAGGGCAAAGGAACTCGGACTCGACTTCGTGGAATTCGACCTGAACCACCCCGCCTACTGGGGCGTACATATGAAGGACATTATGCCGATGAAGGACGAAATCAAGGCGGCAAGCGAACGCACTGGCGTTGAGGTGGGCGCGGTCGGACGCTGGGGCAGCCGTATCATCGACGAAAAAGGTGATATAATCGAAGAGGAGTGGAATGACGTAAAACTGCTCATCGAATTCGGCGCGTACCTCGGTGCGAAAAATTACCTCTGCTCAGTCGCGTATGTCAAAGAGCTGACATATTTTAAAAACCTTGCCGCGGCCATCAAGGTATTGAACATGATAGTCGAGTACGCGAAAGAGTACGACATGACAGTCTCTATCGTCAACTGCATGATGGGCGACAACTATATTCGCACTCCCGAGCAGTGGAAGATCGTGCTTGACGAAGTTCCGGGACTGAAAATCAAGTATGACCCGTCGCACAGCTTTGTTCACGGTGGTGAAAACGGAGCGTACTTAGAAGAAGGGCTTGACTGGGGCGACCGCTTCGGCTACATCCACGTCAAGGGCGTGATTCAGAAGGGCGATTCAAGTGAGCCGCTTCACTGGCGGGACTTTGAACTTTGCCG
>CAZMRH010000136.1:0-4645 GCA_964568705.1 uncultured Lachnospiraceae bacterium | reverse complement strand
GCTTCGCGGTAAGGACGCGGTCTGCTTCCCGGGATTTGAAAAATATCTCGATGATGCCAAGGTGTCAGACAAATCCTCCGTCATCGACGGCAAAATCATCACCGCCTGCGGTATGGGCGCTGCGTTTGATTTTGCGCTTGACATAATTACAGTGCTGAAAGGAGACGATGCTGCGGCAAAGATTGCCTCGCAGATCCTTTACAAAAGATGAATCCTATAAAATATGAAAAAGACGAGATGCGCGCAAAGTACAGAGAAAAGCGCTCCGCGATGTCCGACGATGAGAAAAGCCGCCGTAACACCGCAATATGCAACGCCGCCACCTCACTTGTGAGTTTCAGATACGCGGACTTCGTACTGATGTATGCCCCGACCGGTGAGGAAATCGACATCATGCCCATCGCACACGCCGCTCTCGCAAAGGGCAAGAAGGTCGCGTTTCCGAGATGCAACAAGGAAAATCACACGATGAACTATCACATCGTCACCTCTCTTGACGAGTTGTCCCCCGACAGCTACGGCATATGTGAGCCTGACGCATCGCTTCCGATATATGATCCCGAAAATGATCCCGGCAGCGCGGTCTGTTTTGTTCCGGGTCTTGTGTACGATAAAGCGGGCTACCGCCTCGGCTACGGCAAGGGCTTCTACGACAGATATCTGTCAAAGTTCGCCGGATGCTCGATCGGCATCGTTTACAGCGACTACATCCTTCCGACCGTGCCGCGCGGCAGATTCGACGTATGCGTCGATATACTTCTGACCGAAAAGGGTGTGAAGATGACAAGTGAAGGTTAAAAGTATTCATGCCGCACCAGCTCTGCTCATCTTCGTATTCGCACTGCTCGCGGTGTCTGAGCTTATTCCACAGTCGGCAGTCGACAATCAAAGCCCGTACCTGACGCTCGTGCTCATTCAAATAGCGGTATTCGCCGTACCCGCGCTTTTCTTCTGCTTACTGCGCGGCGGTAAATATACGTCCAGACTACGCGTCAGACCGTTCCGTATCGCTCATCTGCCGCTCATAATATATGCGGCAGTGTTCGCCGCGTCCGGCTGCTACCTCATCAGCATGCTCATGTACAAGGTGTTTCCGGATCAGATGGCGGGTTCGCTCATCACCGGATACTCGGATGCGTCAGGTGCAGGTATACTTTTTGCGGTACTCACGTTTGCGATAGTCCCCGCCATTACCGAGGAATTTATGTTCCGCTCGGTCATACTCACCGAATACGAGGGTTCCGGCATAGTGACAGCGGTGATACTCTCGTCACTCACCTTCGCGATGCTCCATTTCAACTTCGTAAGGCTGCCGGCGTATTTCTTCTGCGGTATCGTGCTTGCGATAGTGACGCTTGCGACACGCTCGGTGCTTGCATCGATGACAGTTCACGCAGCGGTAAACGTCGTGATAATGCTGCTTGAAAAATACATGACGCGCCTTACACAGAAGCAGAGCGGCGGGCTAATCGTGCTTGAATTTATTATCGCCGCGGCGTTCTTCTTCTTCGCGTTTCTGACTTTCGGCAAAGCTCAGCGCGTCTATTCGGGATACGCGAAAAGCGGCAGGGAGTCCGAGCTTATACCGAAGCGTACCGACAACGTCATGCCTCATTTCGCCGAGGCCGTACTTTCGCCGACATTCTTACTGCTGATTCTGTTTTACATAGTTATCACAGTAATAAAATAGACTTTCCTTTGACGGAGGTGATTATATATGAATAACGGAAAAGACAATTCTCCGCTTGACGATTACGAGCTTGATTCGGAATTTGACAGTACAACCCCTGCGAACAGCAAGCCGTCTGATGTCATGCGCCCGCGTACGGGAGCAGGTGAGCGTCCGTCTCCCGTATCGCATGCTGTACCGAAGCAGATTCCGCATCAGCAGATGAATCCGGGTGCGCATGCATCTGACGGTGCGACAAGGCAGATACCCCATCAGCAGATGAATACGGGTACGCATTCACCTGACGGTGCGACAAGACAGATGCCGCGTCAGCAGATGAATCCGGGTGCGCATGCATCTGACGGTGCGACAAGGCAGATTCCCCATCAGCAGATGAATCCGGGTGCGCATGCATCTGACGGTGCGACAAGGCAGATGCCGCGTCAGCAGATGAATCCGGGTGCGCATGCGCCTGACGGTACGACAAGACAGATGCCGCGTCAGCAGATGAATCCGGGCACGCATGCCCCTGACAGTACGACAAGACAGATGCCGGCACAGCCCGCTCTGTCAAAAACAGGCACAGCGGGAAAAAGCGGCACATCATCACATAAAGATACGCCTACGGCCTCATCGACATCTGTACGGCGTGCCGCGACTTCATCCGTATCGATCACCGGAACCGCCAAGGTCGGCAAAACAAAAAAATCAAAGTCTGACGGAGGAAAGCTTGTAATGAGTCTTGTCAAAGGCTCGGTCTACCTCGTCGTCGTCTTACTCATTGCTATTGTGCTGTCGGTATTCATCATCAAGGTCGGCAACGACGTGTTTGCGTTCGTAAAATCGGATGAACAGGTCGAGGTCACGATACCGGAGGATGCAACGCTTGATGATGTAACAAAAATATTCCACGAAAACTCACTTATAGAATATCCGAAGATGTTCAAGCTCTACGCAAAGCTGAAAAAGGACTCGGGCGAATATGAGGCGGGCGTCTACACGCTCTCGCCGTCGATGAACTATGATCAGCTCAGGCGCGGTATTAAGAAAAAAGCCGCTACCGGCACGTCATGGGTCACGATCCCGGAGGGCTACACCGTCGACGAGATAATCGACCTGTTCCTCTCATACGGAATAGGTACACGCGAGGGATTTGTCGACGCTATTAACAATTACGACTTCGACTACTGGTTTATCGACGAGCTTGAATCGAACGGCTGGAGCGCCGACAGATACTACCGTCTCGAGGGATATCTCTACCCCGACACCTACGAATTTTACAACGATTCCAACGAGGTTGCGGTTATAAACAAGCTGTTAAAATGCTTCAATGACCGCTTCGACGACAAGTTCCGCGCACGTGCGACAGAGCTTGGCATGATGGTCGATCAGGTCGTCACGCTTGCGTCCATGATCGAGAAGGAAGGCAACAAAGCAAGCGATGTCCGCGCCATCTCCGGTGTATTCCACAACAGGTTGAAGAATCCGGCAAAGTATGCCACACTCAACAGCGACGCAACGATAGTATATGCGATTCAACACGACACGGGTGAGCATATCACAAATCTCGGCAGTGCGGAAAGCGGATACGATACGAACTATGAGTCGCCGTACAACACTTATCACAACAACGGACTTCCACCCGGAGCTATCGGTAATCCCGGACTTTCCGCGATCAGATTCGCTCTCTATCCCGCCGACAACAATTACTACTACTTCGTCGCGTCGGTCACGGGCGAGGTCTACTACGCAAGTACCCCGACCGCTCATGAAGCGAACATCGCACAGGCAAGACAGGATGCCGAAAACGTATCTAAGGTTTCGTAATAATTAAAAAAGCAGCCGCACAGTAGCAGAATACTGTGCGGCTGGATGCAGTTTTTCGGGAATATACGCCACGCTCATTTAGCGCCGTCGAAGTATGTACTTCCGCAAAGCTGATCGGGAAATTCATGCTGTCTGAGCGCTTCGTACACCGCGATTGCAACGCTGTTTGAAAGATTCAGACTTCGCTGACCTCCGCGCATCGGGATGCGGACGCAGCGCTCATAGTTTTCGAGAAGAAAGTCCTCGGGCAGTCCTCGTGTCTCCTTGCCGAAGAACAGATACGTCGGATATCTGTAGCTTATCCCGGCATAATTACGCGGTGCTTTCGTCGTAAAGCAGTGAAAGTCTACGTCTCTGTTCTTATCGAAGAAATCCGCGAGATCCTTATAATAGCTGATGTCAAGACTGTGCCAATAGTCAAGTCCGGCGCGCTTCAGCTTCGCGTCGTCGACCTTAAATCCCATCGGCTCAATTATATGAAGTGCAGAGCCTGTCGCCGCACAGGTTCGGGCGATATTGCCCGTATTCTGCGGTATCTCCGGCTCATGCAGTACGACATTTATTTTGTGCTCCATATTCAAGCTGTTTTGTCCTCTTTTCTGATTCTTTTTTATACAATTGTATCACGCGCGGCGGTACTTGTCCATATAATTTATTTTTTAATTTACAAAAAGCCGCTATGATATTGCTTAAATATATGCTATTATATATAATCACAAATATTTATCCGGCTTTTAAATTTTTTTCACTATTACAAAGGAGTGCGGCAAGTCCGCGTCACATGACCAAATGAGCGTTATTACCAAAGTATTCGGAACATACAGCGATCATCAGATAAAGAAACTAATGCCTACAGTTAACAAGATCGAGGCGCTTGCCCCGACATACACGGCAATGTCCGACGCCGAGATGATGGCGATGACAGATAAATTTAAGAAGGAGCTTGCCGACGGTAAGACTCTTGACCACATCCTACCCGACGCCTTCGCACTTACGCGTGAAGCGGCTGACCGAGTGCTCGGCAAGCGTCCGTTCATGGTGCAGCTTCTCTGCGGCATACTGCTTCACCAAGGTCGAATCACCGAGATGAAAACAGGTGAGGGCAAGACGCTCGTCGCAGTTTTTCCCTCCTACCTCAACGCTCTGACC
>CAZMRH010000135.1:2140-4675 GCA_964568705.1 uncultured Lachnospiraceae bacterium | reverse complement strand
TCCGACAGCACCGGTGTCCGCGCACTTGTGGAGCGTCAAAAAATAAAAACACTTGCAAAGAATAATGAGTGGGAGAGTCAAAGCATCAGGCGTGTAAGAACAGGCTTCGACTCGGTATTTCTGTGCCTGGTGATGGCGATACTGCTTCTCGGTACGATAATGGTCTGCAGCGCAAGCTATCCGGCGGCGATTGTATCAAAGGGCGACGGGCTGCACTACCTGAAAAAGCAGCTGCTGTCCGTGGCGCTTGGATTTACCGCGATGATGGGGCTTAGCTTTATGCCGTATAAGCTGTTTAAAAAAGCAGCGATCCCCGGTTACCTCGCATCTCTCGGACTTCTTGTATTGGTGCTTGTTATCGGAATATCCAGAGGTGATGCGAAGCGGTGGATAATTCTCGGATCCTTTAATCTTCAGCCTTCTGAAATCGCGAAGGTCGGCGTGGTTATAGCGCTTGCCTGGTACTTTGACAAATTCTCGGAGAAGGTGCGCGAGAAAGCAAATTTCGGATCAATAATGTGTTATGACATCCTATTCCCGGGACTTATCGTCGCAGCCATACTGGGACTCATCGTGCTTGAACCGCATTATTCGTGTGTTATAATAATCGGCATAATTTCGTACATAATGATGCTTGTCGGCGGCTCACATAAAATCTGGCTGACGGTAATATGTGTGCTGCTTGCCGTGTTGCTGCTTGCCGGACTTCTTATGTTCACTCCGTATGCAAAAGATCGTATAGATAACTTTTTCTCCGAGGAGGAGGATACGCTCGGTGCGGACTGGCAGACGAATCAGGGACTTAATGCAATAGGCTCGGGCGGACTGCTCGGTGTGGGACTCGGCGACAGCGTACAGAAATACAGCTACGTTTCGGAAGCACAGAACGACTTTATCTTCACGATATGGTGCGAGGAGATGGGCTTTGCGGGAGCGGTGTTCCTCATCGCACTGTATGTGGCGATGATATGGCGCGGCTTCATCATTGCAATGAGGGCGCCGGATAAGTTTTCGGCACTTCTTGTCTCGGGAATAATGCTTCAGATCGGAGTGCAGACATTTCTGAACATGGCGGTCGTTACAGACCTTATACCTAATACGGGAATATCGCTGCCGTTCTTTTCCTACGGCGGTTCGGCGACGGCGATTCTTATGGCGGAAATCGGACTTGTACTGTCGGTATCAAGACATTCATACCAGAAGAAATAACGGTACAGGCGGAGGAAAAATACATGAGAGTATTGATGACAGGCGGCGGAACGGGCGGACATGTGTATCCTGCGCTTGCAATTGCCGATACGATACGTCAGAACGATTCGGACGCTGAGATAGCGTTCGTCGGCACACCGAGGGGTATTGAGAATAAGCTTGTGCCGAAGGAAGGGTATCACCTGTATCACGTTGACATACAGGGGCTCAGGCGAAGTCTCTCGCTGATGAATATCCGCACGGCATACCTCACGCTCACGTCACCGTCAAAGGCAAAAAAGATAATTAATGAATTTAGACCGGACGCGGTCATCGGTACGGGCGGTTACGTTTGCTGGCCGATAATCAAGGCGGCATCAGATATGGGAATCGTGACGGCACTGCATGAATCAAACGCGGTACCGGGCGCTGCGGTAAAGATGCTGTCACCCGCAGTTGACCGGATATATCTGAACTTTGAGGAGACCGGTAAGGGCATAAAGTATAAGGATAAGCTCATGCACGTCGGATGCCCGCTTCGTGGGGAGCTTTCTTCGTATGACAGGGAAGCGGCGAGACGTTGCCTTGAGATACCCGATAAATATAAGTATTTCGTGCTCTCCTTCGGCGGAAGTCTGGGTGCGGAAAAGGTGAATGACGCAGTGCTTGAGCTGATGCGCCGTGTGACCTCGAAGCGCGGTGATATCTACCACGTACACGCCGCAGGCTCGATCGAAATTGCGGAAGCGACACGTCAGTTCCGTGAGTCGGGACTTGACAAATGTGAAAATCTGAAGCTCGTTGAATACATTTACGATATGCCGCTGCAGATGTCGGCAGCGGATATAATAATCAGCCGAGCGGGCGCGATAACCGTTTCGGAGCTTGCACTTGCCGGAAAATGTGCGATCTTTATTCCTTCGCCGAACGTGACGAACAATCAACAGTTTAAAAACGCGAATGTGCTTGCGACAGGCGGCGCGGCGGTGCTGATTCCCGAAACGGCGGAATGTCCGGATAAGCTGTGCGGTGAAGTCACACGTCTGCTGTCGGCTGACGGCGCGGCGAGCCGTCGGGAAATGGCTGAAAAGATAAAGACGTTCGCAGTGTCCGACTGCAATAAGCTAATCTATAACGACATCGTGAAGCTCGTGAGCGAAAAATCGGCGGGGAAGAAATAAGTAAATGTTATAGTGATACGATAAAAGGAGGGATGCCGCGTGAAGCCTGACAGTGAATCGGATATCATCATCGAAAAACGGCGCAGACGCGGCAATCAGGATAAGGCTGACGCGGAGCACATCGGCACAGGTGCGGACAAGCCTGACGGCGGAAAAGCTCCGGTAT
>CAZMRH010000135.1:0-2130 GCA_964568705.1 uncultured Lachnospiraceae bacterium | reverse complement strand
AGACAACGCGGCATACGCAGTCGGATGATACATGACGCGCCGCAAAAGAAGCGTGTGCGGCATGATGCGGACAAGCCTATAGAGCGGCGAAGCGTGCGTGGCACTAAGGAAAAGGTGCTGCTCTTTATAATACTTGCTGCGGCAGTTCTCGTGGTAATACTCGTTATCTACAACACCTTTTTCACCGTAAAGGAAATCACGGTCGAAGGCGCGTCATTCTACACCTCGGAGGAAATAATCAAAGCGTCGGGACTGAAGACCGGTGAACGGTTGTTTTCATATATCGGAAGCGACGCAAAGGACGCCATCGCCGATAAGTGCCGCAGAATCGGCAGTGTCAGCATAAGCTGTCACATCCCGGATAAGCTGACTATCATCGTCAGTGAGGACAAGCCGACATTCTATGCGTATGTCCTTGACGAATGCTACACCTTTTCGCAGGAGCTGCGGCTCATCGACATAAAGGCGGACGCGGGAGACACGTCCGGCATGATAAAGCTTGGACTTCCCGCGATAAAGTCTGCAAAGGCGGGCGGTGAGGTTGAATTCTTCAGTGAGCTTCGCGGACTTGACGTAAAAACGACGGTGGACGCGCTGACGTCCTCCGCACTGTATGAAAGCGGTAGGATCAGCAGCATCGACTTCACCGATTACCTGAGCATCACGATGGTCTGCGATGCGAAATATCTGATGAAGTTCGGTGCGTGCGATGACATGGACATCAAACTCAAGCTTGCGTCTGAGGTTCTGAAGGATGCGATGTTCGAGACGGGTAATAAGGCGATAATCGACCTGTCCGACACAAGTGAGACAAGTGTCATAATTGACAACACGCTGGTGTTTGACTGATGCAAAATATGCAAATGCATAATAGGCGCACGCATAAATATGCAGTTGCATAATTAATATAAGTATTGGTAAATCAAATCATATAAGTAAAATAATGTTAAAATTCGTGATATAATTGTGAAAAAAACCCGAAATCGGGAAATTATTTTTTGAAATGTATTGAAAAATAAAGGGAATTAGGTTATCATATAGCATATATGAAAATGCGGCGACTGCCGCGATCAATACTGAAATCCAGCCTAAAGGCAAATGACAAAGTCTTGCAGATACATATAAACGGAGGACGGAAAAATGGGGTTTGAATTTGTGGAAAACAGCGAAAGCGGAGTCAATATCAAGGTAATCGGCATAGGCGGCGGCGGAAGCAACGCGGTCAACAGGATGATTTCAACAAATGTGCGCGGCGCTGATTTTATCGCCATCAACACAGATAAACAGGCGCTGGTAAAGTCCGGCGCGACGCATAAGATACCGATCGGCGAAAAGGTGACAAAGGGTCACGGCGCAGGCTCAAAGCCTGATGTCGGCGAACGTGCGGCAGAGGAGAGCATAGAGGAGATCAAGAGTGCGCTCACAGGTGCCGACATGGTATTTATCACAGCCGGAATGGGCGGCGGAACAGGCACAGGAGCTGCTCCCATAGTTGCACGTGTCGCACAGGAGATGGGCGTTCTCACAGTCGGAATTGCAACAAAGCCGTTTGCATTTGAAGGCAAGCAGCGTATGACGCAGGCTGAAACAGGTATCGCAAACCTCCGTCAGTATGTAGATTCACTTGTCGTGATACCGAACGAAAGACTCAAACAGGTGTCTGACAAGCCGATAACGATGATGAATGCGTTCCAGATAGCCGACGATGTACTGAGCCACGGCGTTCAGAGCATATCGGAACTTATTAATATCCCCGGTTACATCAACCTTGATTTCGCCGACGTGACCTCCGTAATGAAGGGTGCGGGCTACGCACACATGGGTATCGGCGAAGCTACCGGCAAGGATAAAGCTGAAATGGCGGCAAAAGCCGCAATATCAAGCCCGCTGCTTGAGACTTCGATATCCGGAGCGAAGGGTGTCATTATCAGCATTACCGCGTCTCCCGACATTTCACTCGACGATATCGACCTTACCTCCACCATGATCTCGACTGAGGCTCACGAGGAAGCAACAGTAATATGGGGTGTTTCGTTCGATCCCGATTTTGAAGATAAGATGAAGGTAACGATTATTGCGACTGGCTTTGAGAATGTCAATGAAAGCGGTACCCCCACGATGGCACCGAGA
>CAZMRH010000134.1:0-4690 GCA_964568705.1 uncultured Lachnospiraceae bacterium | reverse complement strand
AAGTCAACCGCCTCTTAAAGCAGTATGAGCAGATGAACAAGTTGTTCAAGCAGTTCAGCGGCGGCGGTCGCGGCGGTCGCAAAAAACGTATGAAATTACCGTTTAACATGCAGTAAGACGGATTTCAATAAATAATTTTTATATATTTACCGGAGGAAAAATCATGTCAGTAAAAATCAGGCTCAGAAGAATGGGCGCTAAGAAAGCTCCCTTCTACCGCATCGTTGTCGCGGATTCTAGATATCCCCGCGACGGCAGATTCATCGAGGAAGTCGGCTACTACAACCCAATGACCAACCCCGCAGACGTTAAGATCGACGCGGAAAAGGTTCAGAAATGGCTTGACAGCGGCGCACTCCCCACTGAAACCGTAAAGTCGTTACTCACGAAGAACAACATTATAAAGTGAACGGGCAAATCGGAGGAAATAAAGTGATAGATTTATGCCGGCTGCTTCAGGACATGGTCGCGTCAATAGTCGACCATCCCGATCAGGTCAAAGTTACCTCTGTCGGCGATGACGGAGATACGGTCAATATCGTTCTTAACGTCGCTGAGGAGGACATGGGTATGGTTATCGGCAAGCACGGTAACATCGCCCGCTCTCTCCGCACTGTCGTCAAATCGGCGGCAAAACTCATTGACAAGAAGGTCAATGTGGAAATCAAATAACAGTATCGGGGGTCACAGTCAAAGGGCTGCGATCCCCGATTCATCGGAGGACTTATGTCAATTGAAAAAGGCAGAGCTTACCTTGCCGCTCTCGGCGCTGAGGACAAGGTGCTCGAATTTGACGTTTCAAGCGCAACGGTAGAGCTTGCGGCGGCGGCACTTTCATGTGAGCCGGAACGCATCGCGAAAACACTTTCACTCAAGCTCGCCGACGACAGTGCCATTCTTATCGTTGCGGCAGGCGACGCGAAGATTGACAATCACAAATACAAGGAGGAATTTCACACCAAGGCGAAGTTCCTCGCGCCGGATGAGGTCGAGCCGATGATCGGTCACGCGATCGGCGGCGTATGTCCGTTCGGTGTCAACGACGGCGTAAAAGTCTACCTCGACAAGTCGCTCTGTCGCTTCGACATCGTTTATCCGGCGTGCGGCAGCGCAAGCAGCGCGGTCAAGCTGACGATACCGGAGCTTGAGAAGTATTCGGGATACGAGAAATGGATCGATGTGTGCAAGCTTCCGGAGACGGTGTAAAGTCCCCGACGTGATGACTGTCTATCACAGTTTTGCATATAATTCAGCCGCAGCAATCAACAAATTGCCACGGCTGTTTTAGTTTTTGTCAGCACCGTTTCGAAATTAAAGTAATATCACTTCACCCCGACCTTTTCAGCAAATACCCGCTCATGCGATTTTGCAGGATGCTTTTCGCCCGCGTCCATATTCTCACGAGCGTTCGCAAGCATCAGCTTGATGCGGTTTTCCTGATTTACTCTTGTCGCGCTTGCGTCGTAGTCGATGGCTACGATATTTACGTCAGGATTTGCCTCCTTGACCGGCCGCATCATTCCCTTTCCGCAGATGTGATTCGGCAGGCATCCGAACGGCTGCGTACATACGATATTCTTAATTCCGCTGTCACCCAGTTCAAGCATCTCAGCCGGTAGCAGCCAGCCCTCTCCCATCTTGCAACCCAGCCCCATATGCTTCTCAATGAGCGTTATCGTATGGTCGAACGGTGAGAACGGGCGGAAATGCCCTTCCTCCTCGATGATCTTTATAGTATCCTTCTGCTTTTTCAACATGAAGCGGTACGCCGCCTTCTTCAGCCACAGCGTCCACTTGCCCTTGTTGTACAGCTTGTTATCGACTATCTGATTATAAATGCAGTACATCATGAAGTCGTACAGTCCCGGTGTCGTCACCTCAGCGCCCTGATCGACTAAAAACTGCTCGAGGTTATTGTTGCCGAGCGGCGAATACTTCACATAAATTTCACCGACCACACCGACCTTCACCTTATTCGTCATACGCTTCGGTATCGCCGCGAATGCCTCAAGTATCTCGTGGTACTTAATCTTTGCCTTTCTGAACGACACACCGTCCGAGTCCATCTCATTGGCAAGCCGCTGTGTATAATAGTCGGCAAGCCGCTGACTTTCGCCCTGCTCTATCTCATACGGCTTGCTCTGATTGAGCGCGAGCAGGAGCAGGTCGCCGTAGATTATCGCGAACAGCATCTTGTGCAGAAGCGGCAGCGTCACCTTGAAGCCCGGATGCTTTTCAAGTCCCGACAGGCTGAACGAAATCACCGGAACATATCCGTATCCCGCCTTTTCAAGCGCCTTACGAAGCAGAAATATATAATTCGACGCACGGCACCCTCCGCCTGTCTGGAACAGTATCAGCGCCGTCTTGTGCGGATCGTACTTCCCGCTCTGTATGGCGTTTATGAACTGCCCGATGATGAGTATCGCAGGATAACAGGTGTCGTTA
Source organism: uncultured Lachnospiraceae bacterium (assembly GCA_964568705.1). Lineage (GTDB taxonomy): Bacteria > Bacillota > Clostridia > Oscillospirales > CAG-272 > CAZMRH01. Next base: position 2,242 of record CAZMRH010000134.1, on the reverse strand, counting down.
TGTACGTATTTCAGTCCCGTTTCGATTATCTCGGGTCCCTGCGTTTCGAGAAGCTCCGCCTTGAAGCCTGCGTTTCGCATTACCTGCACGATGAGCTTAAACTGCATCGGCAGCATATTCGGCGCAAGAATCGTGTAATCCTTCTTCATCTCCTCGGTGAACTGTATATACGTGACTTCCTTTTTAAATTTTCCCATTTGCCGTGTTTCCTTCCTCAAGCGCGCCGATTAGACTGCGCAGCCGTATCTTCACCGCGCCGAGATTTGTTATCTCGTCGATTTTGAGCTGCGTGTAATACTTGCCATGACCTTCGAGTATCGTGCGGACTTCGTCGGTCGTTATCGCATCGACTCCGCAGCCGAACGATACAAGCTGCACAAGCTCCGTGTCGTCATGCTCGGATGCATACTTTGCCGCGCGGTACAGCCTTGAGTGATATGTCCACTGGTTGAGCACACGCACATTTTTCGGCGCATCGGTCAGTCTGCATACGCTGTCCTCACTGACTACGACAAATCCGAGAGTATTCGCAAGCTTGTCGATACCATGCCCGATCTCCGCGTCAATATGGTACGGCCGTCCCGCAAGTATCATTATCCGTTTACCGTGCGCCCTCGCCCACTCCCTCATCGCACACCGCGCTAATATATTTATCATACTGGCCGAAGCCGTACGCCACGGCTTTTTTAATCCGGCGGCTCGTGAACACGGTATCGGGGAAATGCTCATTAAGATACAGATACAGTTCCCTTGCGCACTCATTCGGTTTATTGATATTTAGGTACGGATAGAGGAATTTCGTCTGCTTCAGTCCGTCGACGTTGCCCGACAAAAGCTCCGAATAATACGCAACGACCGGACAGTTGTAGTGATTGTCAGACACTTTTTCGTCTACATTATATGTCAGGCACGGGTAGAATATTGCATCAACGCCGTCTGAAAGAAGTTCCTCGATATGACCGTGCATGATCTTCGCCGGATAGCACGCGGTATCCGACGATATGGAGAACTGCCCCTTATCATAGGTCGCGCGGCTCGACATTTCAGACACCTTCACTGTAAAGCCGAGGTTTGTGAATATACCATGCCACAGGGGTAATAGCTCATACATACCGAGTGCGAGCGGCAGTCCGACGGTGATGCCGAGTGCGCCCTCGTTCTGCGGCAGTGACGTGAGATACTGACGCTTGAATTCGTGCAGATTCGGAAGCTTTTCCGTGTTTTTGCCGAGTCCCAGTCCCTTTTCGCACTGGTTGCCCGATATGAACTTTTTGCCGCCAGCAAACGTGTTCACCGTAAGTCTGCAATGATTCGCACAGCCGCCGCACACCGCCGATTTAGCAGTATGTGTGAAGCTTTTGAGCGCGTCCTTAGTAATCAGCGACGATTTTTCGCCCCTCATCGAGTAAAGAGCAGCGCCGAATGCGCCCATCAGTCCCGCTATTGTCGGGCGTATCACGTCATGTCCGAGTTCCTTTTCAAATGCGCGAAGCACCGCGTCATTATAGAACGTGCCACCCTGCACGACGATATTCTGTCCGAGTTCGTCCGCACTTCCCGCACGGATTACCTTATACACCGCGTTCTTTATCACGCTTATCGACAGTCCCGCCGAAATTCTGTGACTGCTTGACTGAGGAATTCATAAATACCGTACAGCGGCTTCCGAGGTTGACGGGATTTTTACCCCACAGCCCTCTCGCCGCAAATTCTTCAATCGAATATCCCATCGCCTTTGCGAACGTCTCGAGAAATGAGCCGCAGCCTGACGAGCACGCCTCATTTAGCATGATGCTGTCGATGGCGCCGTTCTTGATGCGAAAGCACTTTATATCCTGACCGCCGATGTCAAGGATGAAGTCAACGTCAGGTCTGAAGTGCTTTGCCGCGGTATAGTGCGCCAGAGTTTCGACGACACCGCAGTCGACCGAGAATGCGTTCTTGATAAGCTCCTCGCCGTAGCCCGTTACCGCGCTTCCGCATATCGTAATGCGGTCCGCGCACTTTTCGTAAATTTCTCGAAGTCTGTCGCGGACTATTTCGGCGGGATTTCCCTGATTCGACGCGTAATATGAATAGAGTATTTCGCGGTCGGCAGAGATCAGTACGAGCTTCGTCGTGGTACTGCCGCAGTCGATACCTAGGTACGCTTTACCCGAATATGACGCGATGTCGCGCTCCGGCACTGTCGCCTTGCCGTGGTGTGCTTTGAATTTTTTATATTCTGCTTCATCGTCAAACA
>CAZMRH010000133.1:0-4740 GCA_964568705.1 uncultured Lachnospiraceae bacterium | reverse complement strand
AAGGACATGATAACCTATGCGATGCTCCTTGTGATGTTCGCCGTGGTCATCATCCTCAATGAGAGCGGTGCTCTCACTCGTCAGATACAGAGCCTGCTCATCCTCGTACCCGTGTACATCATCCTCGCCGTATCCCTGAACCTCACGGTCGGCTTCCTCGGGGAACTTACGCTGGGTCACGCCGGATTCATGGCGGTCGGCGCATATACCGGCTGCCTGTTCTCGATGGCACTGCAGACCGCCGTTCCGTCGGCATGGATCCGCTTCCCGCTCGCTATGATTATCGGCGGACTTGTCGCGGCTCTGTTCGGACTTATCATCGGCGTGCCGGTGCTTCGCCTCAAGGGCGACTACCTCGCGATAGTGACGCTTGCGTTCGGCGAGATCATCAAGACTGTCGCGACAAATATTGAGGTCAATTTAAACTACACGACAACCACCGCCTCCGGCAAGGAGAAGGAAGTAACGCAGGGTCTGTTCGGCGCGGCGGGACTTAAGAACGCCCCGCAGGACTCGACCTACATCGTCGCATTCATCGTAGTGCTCATCTGCGTCATCGTCATCTCGAACCTCGTCAATTCCAAGCAGGGACGCGCCATCACCGCGCTTCGCGATAACCGTATCGCGGCTGAAGCGGTCGGCATCAACGTCACCTACTTCAAGCTGCTCGCGTTCATTATCGCGGCGTTCTTTGCGGGCGTTGCGGGCGTTATCTACGGGTGCAGCCTGACAGTGTTCAAGCCGGCAACATTTGACTACAACATGTCCATCGAGATACTCGTCATCGTCGTGCTCGGCGGAATGGGCAGCATACGCGGCTCGATTATCGCGGCGATCATTCTTCAGGTGCTTCCCGAGGTACTGCGCGGCTTCAGCAACTACCGTATGCTCGTATACTCCATTGTGCTTGTCGCGATGATGCTGTTCAACAACAGTCCGAAGTGCATCGAGTTCAGGGAAAACGTAATGGCGAAGCTGCATATCGGTAAAAAGAAACAGGCGAAGGAGGCAGCGCATGAATAAGGATAACAACAAGAAATCACGCCTTGTGCCGCTTCCGCCAAAGGGATTCGTACCGGAGAGAGACGCGGATAAAAATCTCGTGCTCGAGACGACACATCTCGGCATCACCTTCGGCGGACTCTGCGCGGTCGAGGACTTCACCCTGACTGTCGGAGCTACCGAGATCGCCGGACTTATCGGGCCTAACGGCGCGGGCAAGACAACAGTGTTCAACCTTCTCACTAACGTATATCAGCCGACACACGGCAATATCCTTCTGAACGGCGTATCCACCGCCGGCAAATCTACTGCTCAGGTCAACCGCATGGGCATCGCGCGCACATTCCAGAACATCCGCCTGTTCGGCAACATGAGCGTTATCGACAATGTTAAGGTCGGACTTCACAACGCGACGCACGAATCGCTGTTTGCGGCGATAACCCACGGCTTCGGCTTCCTGCACGCTGAGAAAGAGGCAGACCGCCGCGCGATGGAATTCCTTGAATTCTTCAACATGGCGGATGTCGCCAAGGACGCTGCGGGCAGTCTTCCGTACGGTGCTCAGCGCAGACTTGAAATAGCGCGCGCACTCGCAACAGAGCCTTCGATAATACTGCTTGACGAGCCTGCGGCGGGCATGAACCCGTCGGAGACCGCGGAGCTGATGGAGAACATCCGCCGCATCCGCGACACATACAGCATCGCAATCCTCCTCATCGAACACGACATGAGCCTTGTAATGAACATCTGTGAGGGCATCTGCGTTCTTGATCACGGCAAGATCATCGCAAAGGGCTCTCCTGACGAGATCAAGTCCGACCCGAAGGTGATCGAGGCGTATCTCGGCAAGAAGAAGGAGGCTGGCAATGCTTAAAATCGACGATCAGAACGTATATTACGGTCAGATTCACGCGCTCAAGGGTATCTCGTTTGAGGTTCACACAGGCGAGATCGTCGCACTTATCGGTGCGAACGGCGCGGGCAAATCGACTACGCTTAAAACAATCAGCGGCGTGCTTCGCTCAAAAACGGGCAGCATCACGTTTATGGATAACGACATCTCAAAGACTGAGACACACCGCCTCGCGTCAATGGGTATCGCACATGTTCCGGAGGGACGCAGGATATTTTTGCAGATGACTGTACAGGAAAACCTTGAGATGGGTGCGTACACGAATCCTAAGGAGCAAGCGAAGAATCTCGCGGAAGTGTACGAACGCTTTCCGAGACTGAAGCACAGGAAGAATCAGATTGGCGGCACACTTTCCGGCGGTGAGCAGCAGATGCTCGCAATGGGACGCGCACTGATGAGCGCGCCGAAGCTTCTCATGCTCGATGAGCCGTCAATGGGACTTGCACCGATACTCGTACAGCAGATCTTCGATATAATCGAAGAGCTGCACAAGGCAGGCACGACGATACTGCTGGTCGAGCAGAACGCGGAGATGGCGCTCCACATCGCCGACCGCGCGTATGTGCTTGAGTCCGGACGCATCGTGCTGTCCGGCACGGGCGCTGAGCTTGCGGCAAGTGACGCAATCAAGCAGGCGTACCTCGGCGGCTGACAGACAAGTATAACGAAAGCCTCATCCGCAATAATGCGTATGAGGCTTTTATGTTTTTATTGTGCACAGATCACAGTATGTCCTCGCCCGACAGTATCCGCGTGACCTCCGTCAGCGTCTCTGCGTGATTGAGCCTGTCGCGCATCAGGGACGAACCGCGAATACCTTTGATGAGGTGTCCGGCAAGCGTGCGCGACATCTTAATCCCCTGCGCCGCGCCGACTTCCTCGCAGTGTTCACGTATGATTCTGAGCGCGAGCGCGGTTTTGTCCGCATCCGTCGGCGGGATAAAGCTCGTACCCTCGGCGGCGTACCGAAGCTCGGTGAAAATCCACGGATTCGACAGCGCCGCGCGTCCGATCATCACGCCGTCACAACCGGTTTTTTTCATCATCGCGGCCGCGTCACCGGCTGACTGAATGTCGCCGTTGCCGAACACCGGAATCTCGGGCGGCAGTGCGTCGCGAACCGCGCTTATCACGTCAAGATCACACGGCGGCGTGTACATCCGCTCGCGCGTTCTGCCGTGCACGAATACCGCCGACGCACCTGCATGGACTGCCGCAAGTGCGACCTCCGCGGCGTTTTTGCTTGCTTCGTCCCATCCGGCGCGTATCTTGACCGTGACCGGTATGCCGGACTTTTCAGCGCCCCTGCATACCGCCTCCGTAACCTTAGCGGCAAGAGATGCATCACGCATCAGCCCCGAGCCGTCGCCGGAAAACGCGATCTTGCGCACCGGACAACCCATGTTGATGTCGATGACGGCGGGCGGCACGTCATATCTGCATCCGACAAACGTCCCCTCCGCGATCATCTCGGCGGCGCGTTCCATGATGAGCGGCTCATGCCCGAAAAGCTGTATCGCGGTCGGCGTATCGTCGGACGCAAGGTGTGCGAGCGTCGCCGTTTTTGCATCCTTATACCACAGCGCTTTCGCCGAGATCATCTCGCTGACGGTGAACGGTGCGCCCATCTCGCGACAAACGCGACGGAACACACCGTCGGTGAATCCCGCCATTGGCGCAAGACAAAAGCCGTGAGAAAGCACGGCTTTTCCTATTTTTACTTCGGGAAACATATTACACATCATCGTTTTCACCTAATTTATCATGTGCGGGGGCTGCTGACGCGAGCGAGCGCATATCCTCCGCCGATATCGTAAATTCAAACACATCGGCGTTTTCAAGTATACGTTCGGGCATCGCCGAGCACGGCATCGGTATGCAGTCAAGCTGTAGCGCAAATCTGACGCACAGTCTCGCGGGCGATACACCGTACTTGTCGGCGATTTCGCGTACCGCCGGCAAATTCAGCGACGCGCCGTGACCGAGCGGTGAGCGCGCCATGACGATGATGCCGTGCGCTTTGCAGTAGTCGAGCGTCTCCGTCGGCTTAACCGATGCCGTATTCATGATCGCCTCAAGTCCGTCCGGCGTAAAGTCGGCAGTGCCTATCGCACGTACACGACCGTCCCGTGCAAGTGACTCAAGCGCGCGCCATGTATCGCACATATCAGTGTCGTTCGGACGGACGAGTACGAGGTTTATGCAGTCGAGCGACAGACGCGCGATCGACGCTTCAACCTCCGTGATGACGCGTTCTGCGCGTGTATCGGCAGGAAGCCTCACCGTTACGAAAATCTCACTTCGCGCCGTACGGCTTCTCGCGATTCCCTCTCCGATCCCGGCTTCGTTATCGTAGTCGGACGACGCGGTGATGTGCCGCATGCCACATGCAAGCGCGTGTCGCACACAGTCAGCCGCCGCGTCACTTTCGATAAGCCGCGTTCCGAGCGCGAGACACGGCACGGTTATGCCGCAGGATAGTGTGTAGGTGTCATGCGGTGCGTTCATGTGTACTCCTTTATTGTGAGATGAGGGTTACGTGGGTTTTCTCTCATACGGGCATCGCCCGTATAAGTGAAAACACGAAACTCCGTTTCGCAGGGATGCGATGCGAGGGACCTGTCCCTCGCGCTCCCGGTAAAGGTTTACAAAACAAAAATAGTGTAAAGCATCAGGCTTATATCGTTCATTCATCCACAGACGAATGTGACACTTACTCCGAATGCGAAGCCCGCAGATGTACGCGTGCCGCTCACCGAAACCGACTCCAGTATCGAAGTCAAAACACGCGGAGAGCGTGCTTTTGACTGAGCAGGTGAGCCTTC
>CAZMRH010000132.1:0-4743 GCA_964568705.1 uncultured Lachnospiraceae bacterium | reverse complement strand
GGAACGATGTCCTGCTTTGTTATATCGTTGATCTTCAGGTCAATTTTCGTGATGTCGCCGTCCGCAGCGAGGTTTTCGATATGTTCGACCGTGTCCATACCGAGTAACATCTTTGAAAGACCGACGAGCGTTCCTCCACCGACACCCGTACCGCCCAGATATATCGGCTCATCACCGCATTTTGCCTTGACAAGAGCCGTACCTGTGCCCATGCTGACGATGACGGCACTCTCGTAATCGGAAAGGTACAGTCCGCCGAGTCCTATACAGCGAAATTCGGGTATAGTCTCGCACGGAAGCCCGTAGATGGGCTTTGAGACGTACGACGAGCCTACGCCGGTGATCATGACTCGGGAAATGTCGGACAGCTCGAGGTCGTTTTTCTCGGTGAACTTACCGAACGCACCGTATATTGAGGTGATCGGATCGGTGGCGCGTACGAACAGCGGGTCAATCAGCTGATGCGTACCGTCGGGATTTATGAAGAAGCCGACGATTTTTGTCGCGCTTCCGCCTACATCGATACCGATTATAACGTGTTTGTCTGACATTTTTTATACTCCTATGATTTACTTTTATCCAGTTTACCATATATTGCGGATAATATCAAGATATAAATATGATTTGCCGGCGACGAAACGGTAACAAAGCGCCGGACTGTATAAAACCGCAGTCCGGCGTATCTGCTATGCAAAATGCGGCAATGAAGTATCGCTTAACTTACCTTTCCCGCGAGCATGAGCTTGAATATGTGAATATCAAGCGCATTGACTTTGCCGTCGCCGTTCACGTTGCCGATGACAGGCGGTACATAGTTGAATATGATTTCAGCGGAGGTCAGCGGCTCATTGCACGTGTCAATGGTAATACTGTCCCACTTTGCCTTCGTATCGGTGTAGTTGACTGTGATAAGCGACGTACAGCCGCAAAATGCAAGATCGCCGATTGTTGTCACGCTGTCGGGTATTATCACCGAAGTAAGAGCCGTGCAGTTTTTAAATGTGTAACTGGGGAAAGCAGAATCCGCCGACCATAAACCTATCGCCGTAAAGGGATAACCGCCAAGCTCCGACGGAATCGTCACATCACCGCCCGCACCTGTGTATTTCGTTATCGTCGCTTCACCGTTTTCCACGGTATACTCAAAGTCGCCGCTTGCAAGTGCACTCACAGACCACATTCCTGTCGTGCCCGAGCACAGCAGTACAGCGCAAATTATAACCGAAATAATTACTCTAATTGATTTTTTCATGGTGTCCTCCGAACGTTATAATAAAACATTATAGCACATTATGGCAAATATAGCAATACTTTCAGAAAACATATACTTCGGCTATTATACCGCGGAGAATAAATATATCAAGACGCCTGACGAATTTGCAATTTATTTGTCGAGCTTTAAAAAGAAATAAGTAAACATGTGTATCCCGTCCTGAGGCCCTTGACTTATACCAAAACCTGCTATATAATAAATGAATACAGAAACATTTTCGCCAATTCCGGCAACTTCGTGAGGTTATGAATGTATAAGGATAAAAAAGTAGTATTTTCGGGGATACAGCCGTCGGGACAGCTTACAATCGGTAACTATCTCGGCGCGATGAAGAATTTTTCGCTCTTTTCGGAACAGTACCGCACATATTATTGCGTAGTCGATATGCACGCGATAACGGTGCGTCAGAATCCGGCGGAGCTGAGGCGCAGGACGTATGAGACGCTTGCGCTCTATATTGCGTCCGGACTTGACCCGGAGAAGAACGTGCTGTTCGTGCAGAGCCATGTGTCGGCACACGCCGAGCTTGCATGGATACTTGACTGCTACACCATGTTCGGCGAGCTGTCGAGAATGACGCAGTTCAAGGACAAGAGCGCGAAGAACGCAGACAACATCAACGCGGGACTATTCACATACCCGTCGCTCATGGTCGCGGACATACTTCTGTATCAGACCGAGCTTGTGCCGATAGGCGTTGACCAGAAACAGCACCTTGAGCTTACGCGCGATGTCGCCGAACGCTTCAACGGACTGTACAGCGATACCTTTGTCGTGCCCGAACCGTATATCCCTGAGAAATGCGCACGTATAATGTCGCTTGCCGAGCCGACGAAAAAGATGAGCAAATCCGACGCGAACGAGAACGCAACAGTGCGTATCCTTGACGACCGCGACACGATAATAAGAAAATTCAAGCGCGCCGTGACCGATTCCGATGCGAAAATATGCTGCGGTGAAGGCAAAGAGGGGATCACGAATCTTCTCTCCATTTACTGCGCGGTGACGGGTAAGAGCATCGATGACGCGGAGCATGAATTCGAGGGCTGCGGCTACGGCGACTTCAAGCTTGCAGTAGGCGAATGTGTGGCGGATATGCTCGCGCCCGTGCAGAGCGAATATCAGCGAATAGTCGACGATAAAAAGTACCTCGAGGGCGTGATGCAAAAGGGCGCGGACGAGGCTGCACATGACGCGGCACGCACGCTGTCGAAGGTCAAGCGTAAGGTCGGCTTCACGGAGATAAAAAGATGAAGTACAGAGTAGACAGAATCGAAGAAGGATTCGCGGTCTGCTTCGATGATAAGGATAACATATTTGTGGTAGCGCCGGATAAGCTGCCTGACGGAGTACGCGACGGTACACTGCTTGAAATCACACCGGATGCAGATGGCGGTATAGCGAAAGTCGCGGTGACAGAGCCTGAAGAATCAGAGTCAAACCGCAGCGAGAGCATGAAATCCCGCCTTGACGCGCTGCTGAAACGAAACAGTAATGACAACTGATATAGATTGAAAGGAAATGAAAAAATGAAAACAAGAGCTTTGAGACTTTACGGAACGAACGATCTGCGTACAGAGGAATTTGAGCTTCCGGCGATACGTGACGATGAAATTCTCGCGCGTATCGTCACCGACAGTATCTGTATGTCGTCGCATAAGGCAGCAATACAGGGTGCCGCGCATAAGAGAGTGCCGAACGACGTTGCCGACAATCCGATAATACTCGGACATGAGTTCTGCGGTGACCTGATCGAGGTCGGCGCAAAGTGGAAGGATCAGTTCAGAGCGGGCGAAAAATTCGCGATACAGCCCGCGCTCAATTATAAAGGGACGCTTGCAGCTCCCGGATATTCATATAAATACATAGGCGGCGGCGCGACATACGTCGTGATACCGAATGAAGTTATGGAATGCGGATGCCTGCTTCACTACAGCGGCGATGCGTTCTTCTACGGCAGTCTTGCAGAGCCGATGAGCTGCATCGTCGGCGGCTTCCACGCGAATTACCACATCAAGCCCGGAACATATGTACATCATATGGGCATTGTCGAGGGCGGTGCGGCGGCTATTCTTGCGGGTGCTGGACCTATGGGACTCGGCTCAATCGACCTTGCGATACACGGTGATAAGTGTCCGTCTCTCCTAGTCGTTACCGATATCGACACCGCGCGCCTCGAGAGAGCGGCAAGTATCATCACGGTGGATGAAGCGTCAAGAATGGGCGTAAAGCTGATGTACATAAACACCAACGATTACGAGAACCCCGTCGAATACATACGCTCGCTCACAAACGACGCGGGGTTCAATGATGTATTCGTGCTCGCTCCCGTAAAGCCGGTAGTCGAGATGGGTGACGCACTGCTCGCGCGTGACGGATGTCTCAACTTCTTCGCGGGGCCGACGAATCCGGCGTTCTCCGCGATGTTCAACTTCTATAACGTACACTACGGCGCAACGCACATCGTTGGCACGTCGGGCGGCAACACTGACGATATGAAGGAATCGCTTGAGCTGATGTCCGCAGGCAGAGTAAACCCTGCATGCATGATTACTCATATCGGCGGACTCAACGCGGACGCTGAGACGACACTGAATCTCCCGAATATACCGGGCGGTAAGAAGCTCATCTACACGCACGCAGAGCTTCCGCTCACGGCAATAGCAGATTTTGAGGCGAAGTCGAAGGAAGGCGGCAAAAACGCGGCACTGTTCGCGGATCTGCACGCCATCACCGATAAGACGAGCGGACTGTGGAACGCGGAAGCGGAGAAGCGTCTGATACGCGACTTCCCGATAGATAAATAAGAAATTACATAAATGAGAGAAATCCTGCAGCTGCTCACAAACATGCTCCCTTATATCCTCGGATCACTGCCGTTTATATTGATTTTCAGGGCTGTCAGAGTCCGCGCAATGAAGAAAATCGGCATAAAAACGACCGCACTGCACGAAATCGGGGTCATATGCTTCGCGATATTCATAGTGGGGCTTGCGTCTCAGGCGGTAATTCCGAAAATGGAACTCGGCGATGCGGGCTTCACTGTTGTGAATGATGGAAGCGGTGAGATAAACCTGATTCCGTTCAGGGTGATACCCGACACATATCGTACGGCATTCGTTGAAGGGAGGATGAGCCTGCTTCTGATAAATTTTATCGGAAACATAGTCATATTCATGCCGATAGGCTTTTTAGTCCCGCTGCTCTGGAATAATGTGTCTTTCAAAAGAGCGACGCTCATCGGCTTTCTGTCGTCACTGTTTATTGAAGTCTGCCAGATCCCGCAGGCACGAAGCACGGACGTTGACGATCTGTGGCTGAACACGCTGGGCTGTATTTTAGGCTATGCCGTGTACCATGCCGTAAAAAAAGTATCGCCGCGTATCGTCGGAAAATTCAAAACGGTGAAAATTAAAAACGAATAGCTCCCTTAACTCAAATACCCACCGAAAAATGATATAATCCCCATA
>CAZMRH010000131.1:0-4826 GCA_964568705.1 uncultured Lachnospiraceae bacterium | reverse complement strand
TATCTCGTGACGGCGACGCTTCTCGTTCTCGTGCTAATCTTCCGCTTCATCGTTTTTCCGCGCTTCCGTGAGGCACCGAAGGGCGTACAGAACGTCATTGAGACGGCGGTCGACGAGGTGTACAAGTTTACAAAGGGTCAGGTCGGCGAGAAGTACGCAGGGAGCCTTGCGCCGTACATGTTCGCGCTAGCACTGTTCATGGTAGGCAGCGCGGCAACGGAGCTTCTCGGTCAGCGTCCGCCGACGTCGGATCTGCTCATCACAGGCTCAATGGGACTGCTCACGTTTATAATAATCAATATATACGGCATCCGTCAGAAGGGTGTCGGCGGCAGACTTCGCGGCATGGCGACACCGTCACCGATCATCTTCCCCCTGAAGATACTGTCGGACATTTCGGTTCCCGTATCGCTCGCGTGCCGACTGTTCGGCAACATGCTCGGCGGTATGATCGTCATGGAGCTTCTCAAATCGTCACTCGGTGGCTACGCGATCGGCGTCACGGCTCTCGCCGGACTGTACTTCAACCTGTTCCACCCGCTGATTCAGACGTATATCTTTATCGTACTGTCGCTGACGTTCATTAACGAAGCGACGGAGTAAGGGGGACGATGCGAGGGACCTGTCCCTCGCGCTCCCGGCACATGGTAAATCGACATATGGTTCGGGGGAGAAAGTCAGACTAAAACCAAACTTCGCCCTTGCCCTTTTCCCCCGCTTTTCTCAGAAAAGCGGGTAGAGTCCGGAGGCGAAGCCTCTGGCCGTCATCCTCAGATGACGAAATCCCCTTTGCATTATATAACCAACACAAAATCACAATTATCAGGAGGAATACACAAATGAACGGAATCGCAGCGGCACTCGCAATGCTTCCCGCACTTGGAGCGGGCGCAATGATGGGCTTTGCAACAGGAAAGGCAGTTGACGCGATAGCAAGACAGCCTGAGGCATCAGGCAAGATCAACGCTACCCTGCTTCTCGGACTCGCGCTCGCCGAATCGACCGCAATCTACGCGTTCGTTATCGCACTGCTTCTCTTTACTAAGGCGTAAGCCGACTGTTCCGGAAGTCCGGAGGAAAGGATCTGACTGAATGGAAGGACTTGACTTATCGAAGATCCCAATGGATCTTATACTGAATATTTTCAATATACTTCTGCTTTTTATCATCGTGCGCGCACTCGTCTATAAACCCGTCAAGAAGTTTATGGATAAGCGCAGTGCCGCGGTTAGTGACGCGAACAAATCCGCCGACAACCGCATCGCCGAAGCCGAAAGGCTCCACGCGGAGTATGAGGAAAAGCTCGCGAAGTCCGCGGAAGACGGACGCGCGCTCATACGCGACAGCGAGACTAAGGCCGCCGCCGAAGCGTCCGGGATAATCGAAAACGCAAAGCATGACGCGCAGGCACTTCTCGATGAAGCGCGTAGAAAAGCCGACGCGGAGCGCGCCGCATCTCTTGCCGCGCTTCGCGGTGAGGTGTGCGATCTTTCGCTGAAAATCGCCGGTCGCGTGATCGAGAAGAACGTCGTCGACGACGATAACAGACGGCTCGCGGATGAACTGTTCACCGAGATAACGAACGGCGTCGGAAAGGGTGTCTGACGTGAAGAAAGTGATAATCACCGACGCGGGTAATATGTCCGACGAAACTTACGGCTACGTCTGTGAGCGCTTTTCGGGCGCGTTCGAGGGCGAGGAGGACATACAGTTCGAGCGGCGTCACAACCCGGAACTGCTCGGCGGCTTCACCGTGACCGCAGGCGACCGTATCTACGACGCCAGCCTCAGGTGCCGCCTCACTCAGATGCGCGAGCACATACAAAAGGGGGAGTGAGCGATGTTTGAAAACACAGAGAAGGAAAATATAGGCTCATTTCTCGCGTCCAGAATCAATTCATACGAGGGCGGCATCGCCGTTTACGATTACGGACGCGTGGCAAAGTGCGGCGACAGTATCGTCCGCGTCACCGATATGCCCGGCAGGCGATACGGAGAACTCCTCCGCTTCGAGGACGGTGTATTCGGCATGGCGCTTGATCTTGCCGAGGGCGGTGTCGGCGCGGTACTGCTCAGTTCAGGTGAACGCGTGCGCGTCGGCGGACTTGTCAAGGGTACAGACCGCGTGGTGCAGGTACCCGTCGGCGACGAGCTTATCGGCCGCATCATCGACCCGATAGGGCGCGCGTGCGACGGCAGACCGCTGAAGAGTAAGAAATATCTCCCCGTCGAGCGTCCGGCACCGAAAATAATCGAGCGCCGGCCGGTCGATACTCCGCTTCAGACGGGCATCACCGCCATCGACAGTATGATACCGATAGGCCGCGGTCAGCGTGAGCTTATCATCGGTGACAGGCAGACGGGCAAAACGTCGATCGCGATAGACACGATACTGAATCAGAAGGACAGCGGCGTTCTGTGCGTGTACTGTGCGATTGGTCAGAAGGCGTCGACTGTCGCGCAGGTATGCGAGGCACTTAAATCAGCGGGCGCGATGGCGTATACCACTGTTGTGGCGGCGACCGCGTCCGATACACCCGCGATGCAGTATCTCGCGCCGTACAGTGCGACGTCGGTCGCGGAATATTTCAAGGAAGCCGGCCGCGACGTACTCGTCGTGTACGACGATTTGTCGAAGCACGCCGTCGCATACCGTGCGATTTCGCTGCTTCTCCGCCGTCCGCCGGGACGTGAGGCATACCCCGGTGATGTGTTCTATCTGCACAGCCGTCTGCTTGAAAGAGCGGCATGCATGAGCAGTGAGCTGGGCGGCGGCAGTATCACCGCGCTCCCGATAATCGAGACGACGGGCGGCAACATCTCCGCGTACATCCCGACGAACGTCATCTCTATCACCGATGGTCAGATATTCCTCGAGAATGAGCTGTTCCGCTCGGGTATACGTCCGGCTATAAATACGGGACTGTCAGTTTCGCGTGTCGGACGCAGCGCACAGCGCAAAGCTATGCGTAAGGTGTCGGGCACACTGCGAATCGAGCTTGCGAAGTACCGCGAGATGAAGGTATTCGCACGCTTCGGCGCGGACCTTGATCCGACGACAAAGGAACTGCTCGCACGCGGGGAGCGTCTGACGGCGCTTTTCTGTCAGGCGCGCGCAAGCACCTATTCGCTCTCGGAGATGGTGTGTCTCCTGTACGCATTCAAGCGCAAGTATTTTGACGCGTTTGCCCCGTCACATATGGTCGAGGTGTCGGAGAAGCTCCTCGAACATCTTAAGGATACCGTCCCCGATACGCTCAGAACAATCGACACGACAGGCGACCTCGACGATGCATCGGCGAACACGCTGGACGAAGCGTTCGCGGCCTTGTCTCAAAAAGACCCGGAGAAAAACTTACAATAGGGGTTTTATAAGTAAAAGCACAGCTTAAATCGTCTGATTTCAGCAAACTTTATCGGACGAATGTCCTATTCGGGAGCGCGAGGGACCTGTCCCTCGCATCGTACCCTTTGCGGTATGCGGGTCAGGCTTCGCCCGACACCTACCCGCTTTTCTGAGAAAAGCGGGGGAAAAGCAGACATATTACGTTCGGTTTAAGCCGACTTTATCGGACGAATGTCCTATTCGGGAGCGCGAGGGATAGATCCCTCGCATCGTTCCTTTGCAAAGGAGGTGCACCGTGTGAAAACGATGGAAGAAATAAGGCAGAATCAGCGTGCGATACGCGAGACGCGTCAGATCACGAACGCGATGTACCTGCTGTCAAGCTCGCGGATGAAGCGGTCGATGAAGAACATCGGTCACAATCAGCTCTACCTCAGGCGTATGCGCGCCGCGGTCAAGGACATCCTCGACAAGACACACACCACGCTTAATCATCGCTACACCGAGCTTGAGCTGCACGGCAAGGCGGCGTTTCTCGTCATCGCGTCCGACAAGGGAATGTGCGGCGCGTACAACGACAATATAGTCGAGCTTGCGCTTGAAAAGTGCGCCGCGTACACGCATCCGTACATCGAGACGGTCGGCATATGCACGGCTAAGGGACTTCGCGAGCACGGTGCAGAAGTAAAGAAGGAGTGGATGGGCGCGGCACAGTGGCCGTCCCTCTACTTCGCGCGTCAGATAGGCGAGGAGCTGCTCGCGCTGTTCGAGACTGACGACATCGACGAGATATACGTCGTCTACACGCATTACTATAATCAGCTCAAGCAGGAGCCGCGTGTCGTACGCCTTCTCCCCATAAAGAAGGAGGACTTCAGCGATGAGGCTCTCGAATACACCTACGACGCGGATATCCTGTATCAGCCGTCGGTGAGCGCGGTATTCGACTCTCTCGTCCCGCAGTACATCATCGGCATCATCTATTCCTGCCTCAATGAAGCGACAGCAAGCGAGCATGTCATCCGAATGAATGCCATGCAGAGCGCGACGAAGGGTGCGGATGAGATGCTCAAAAACCTCGACTTCGAGTACAGCATGGCACGTCAGCTCGCGATAACCAATGAAATCACCGAGATATCCTCCGCCGCAGCTGCACTCGAGGAGGAGAACAAGTGATTTTATTCGATCGGGCGGATGCCCGTCATGGAAAATGCGAGACGCAGTCTCACGGGGATGCGATGCGAGGGACCTATCCCTCGCGCTCCCGGCACATGGCTGACAGTGATATGGTTCGGCGTAAAGCGTCAGGATTAAACCATACGAATGTGACGCATACTCACAATGCGATAGCCGACAGACATACGCGTACCGCAAACCGACGCAGACTCCAGTGTCGAAGTCAAAACACGCGGATAGCGTGCTTTTGACTGAGCAGGCAAGCCTTCGCTTACAGCTTCCCCAGAAGGGGGCTTCGGGGGAA
>CAZMRH010000130.1:0-4843 GCA_964568705.1 uncultured Lachnospiraceae bacterium | reverse complement strand
CTTTTCTCCGCAGAAAAGTAACAAGAAAAAACCCGTCATGGGTATTCGCAAAGTATCGCTTTGAGCAAAGCAGGTTGGTGTCCGAACGATATTCTCAGACTTTGGTGAGAAACACAAAGAAAAATCCATTATTGGTATGAACAGAGTGAAGCTATAAGCAAAATGCGTGTGAGCCCGAGCAAATTCGACAGTCAGTTGAAATCAATTGTGAACTTTACGGAAATGTCTTGACTTTGACCTCAAGGTGGGGTACAATAGCTAAAATATATTGAAAGGCGGTGTGTTATGAGAATCCTTCTTCCGAATGCTAAAGTATATCGGGACGGCACGACACTCTCGAAGAAGTATTTCACGGGAGAAGTGCTTGAAGGCGACGGCATCCTCCGCCGTTCAAATGAATATTTCGTTTTTCCGACTTTTTGTGATGTTCATGTGCATCTCAGAGAGCCGGGTTTTTTTTACAAGGAGACTATCCGCACAGGGACTCTCGCGGCGGCTCACGGCGGCTATACGGATATCTGCGCGATGCCGAACCTCGATCCCGTACCCGACTGTGCCGCGTCAATTGAAACAGAGCGCGAAATTATAAAGCGTGACGCCGAAGTCGCCGTTCATCCGTACGCGTCGGTGACAGTCGGTGAGCGCGGTGAGACGCTGTCCGATTTTGATGAACTCGCGCCGCACTGTATCGCGTTCTCCGACGACGGACGCGGCGTGCAGAGTGATTCGCTGATGCGCTCAGCAATGGAGAGGGCGAAGTCGCTTGATAAAATTATCGCGGCGCACTGCGAGGACAATTCCCTTCTTAACGGCGGATACATCCACGACGGCGATTACGCGAGAGCTCACGGTCACGCGGGGATAAGCTCCGAGAGCGAATGGCGGCAGATCGAACGTGATCTCAGACTCGCGAAGGAGACGGGATGCAAGTATCATGTATGCCACATCTCGACTAAGGAGAGCGTATCGCTCATACGACGAGCCAAAGCTGACGGAGTCCGCGTGACGTGCGAGACTGCTCCCCATTACCTTACGCTGTGCGACGATGACCTCAAAGACGACGGCCGCTTCAAGATGAACCCGCCGCTCCGCTCAGCATCAGACCGCGCGGCGCTCATTGAAGGAATATGTGACGGCACGATAGATATGATTGCGACAGACCACGCACCGCATACCGCCGATGAAAAGTCACACGGGCTGCGCGGCAGTCTCATGGGGGTGACAGGACTTGAGTGCGCGTTCCCCGTGCTTTATACGCACCTTGTAAAAACGGGAATAATCACACTGGAAAAGCTTATCTCGCTGATGTCGGAGAACCCCCGCCGCCGATTCGGAATCCCGGATCGCGGCGACGTGTGCATCTTTGATTTAAGTAAAGAATACAGAATAGAACCGGACGACTTCCTCTCAATGGGTAAAAGCACCCCGTTCGCTGGGATGAGCGTGTTCGGCGAAAACATAATGACATTATACGGAGGACGTGCGGTATGGATGAAAAAAGATTTAAAAAGCTGGTGACGGCGGACGGGTGCGAGTACCCGGGATACGGCTTCGGCAGTGACTGCGAGCGTGTGATCGAAACGGTGTTCAACACGTCGATGGTCGGCTATCAGGAGATCGTGTCGGACCCGTCGTACACCGATCAGGCGGTCGTGATGACGTATCCGCTCATCGGCAACTACGGCATGACGGATGAGGATTTCGAGACCAGACTGCCCTCTGTCGGCGGACTTATCGTGCGCGAGTATAACGATCTGCCGTCAAACTTCCGTGCGACAAAGACGCTCGCGGAGGTCATGGAGGAGTACCGCATACCCGGCATATCGGGTATCGACACGCGCCGCCTTACCCGCTCGATACGCGACCACGGCTCGGGACGCGCGATAATCTGCGACGTTTCAGTGCCGACGCAGGAAGCTGTGAAGAAAATCGCCGCCACACCCGTGCCGCATGACGCGGTATCGCGGGTGAGCTGTAAGAAGCGGTGGTATTCGCGTACGGCTAACGCGAGGTTCAACGTTGTGGCGGTGGACTGCGGCATCAAGCACGGCATCGTGCGCTCGCTCAACAGCCGCGGCGCAAATGTGACGGTCGTGCCGTATGACACAGAGGCTGAGGATATAATTAAAATGAAGCCGGACGGGCTGTTCCTCTCAAACGGGCCGGGTGACCCGGAGGATGTCACGCCCGTCATAAGTCTGGTACGTCAGCTTCGCGGATATCTGCCGATATTCGGTATCTGCCTGGGCCATCAGATGATCGCTCTTGCTTACGGCGCGAAAACGTACAAGCTCAAGTTCGGTCACCGCGGCGGCAATCATCCGGTAAAGAATCTCGAGAACGGCAAGATCGAGATTACCTCGCAGAATCACAGCTACGCGGTGAATGAGGACAGCCTAACGGGAACGGGGCTTACGGTGACGCACAAAAATCTTCTCGACGGGACGGTCGAGGGCTTGAAGTGCGAGCGTGACGGCGTGTTCAGCGTGCAGTATCATCCGGAAAGCTCACCGGGGCCCGAGGACAGTGCATACCTGTTCGACCGCTTCATCGACATGCTCAGGGGGGACAAATAATGCCGAAAAGAACTGATATAAAGAAAATTCTCGTCATAGGAAGCGGGCCTATCGTCATCGGTCAGGCGGCGGAGTTCGACTACGCGGGTACGCAGGCGTGTCTGGCACTGAAGGAGGAGGGGTACACCGTAATTCTCGCAAACTCCAATCCCGCGACCATCATGACCGACACGACTGTCGCCGATAAGGTGTACATGGAGCCATTAACGCTCGAATATGTCGCGAAGGTCATCCGCTACGAGCGCCCCGATGCGATAGTGCCGGGAATCGGCGGTCAGACGGGGCTTAACCTCGCCATGCAGCTTGAGCGCAAAGGCATACTGCGTGAATGCGGCGCGGAGCTGCTCGGTACGACAAGCGCGAGTATCGCAGCGGCTGAGGACAGGAAGCTGTTCAAGGAGCTGTGCGAATCGCTCGGTGAGCCGGTGCTGCCGTCGATGGTCGCCGGAACGGTTGATGAGGGACTTGCGGCGGCAGATCAGATTGGTTATCCCGTGGTGCTTCGCCCCGCGTTCACACTCGGCGGTACGGGCGGCGGATTTGCTGAAAACGAAACGGAATGTGCAGACCTTCTCAAGCACGCGCTCGCTCTCTCACCCGTATCGCAGGTGCTCGTCGAAAAGAGCATCAAGGGCTACAAGGAGATCGAATATGAGGTGATGCGCGACAAGAACGACACCGCCATCACCGTATGCGCGATGGAGAACGTCGATCCCGTCGGCATCCACACGGGCGACTCGATTGTCGTATGCCCCACGCAGACACTGACGAATAAGGAATACCAGATGCTCAGGAGCAGTGCGCTCAAGATCATACGCGCACTTGAGATTGAGGGCGGCTGCAACGTGCAGTTCGCGCTTGATCCGCTGTCGTTTCGGTATTATTTAATCGAAGTAAACCCGCGCGTATCGCGTTCGTCCGCACTGGCGTCAAAGGCGAGCGGATACCCGATAGCGAGGGTTTCGGCAAAGATATCGGTCGGACTTACGCTTGACGAGATCATGATTGCGAACACGCCAGCGTCATTTGAGCCGACGCTCGACTACGTGGTGACGAAGATGCCGCGCCTTCCGTTCGACAAGTTCACCTCGGCGAACAATCACCTCTCGACGCAGATGAAGGCGACGGGTGAAGTGATGAGTGTCGGGCGCACTATCGAGGAAAGTCTGCTCAAGGCGGTGCGCTCACTTGAAATCGGTGTGTGCCACCTGTACATGAAGAAGTTCGACACATACGGCGAGGAGGAACTGCTCCGCTACATCGCCGAGGGTACCGACGACCGCATATACGCTATAGCCGAATTATTACGGCGTGACTGCGATCCCGGACTCATCTGCGACGTTACAAAAATCGACCTTCTGTTCATCGAAAAGCTGCAAAGCGTCATTATGACCGAGCGCGCGACCGCGTCGTCGGCAGGGGACGTGGGTGCGTTGTACTCGGCAAAGCGCCGCGGTATGTCCGACGAATACATCGGGAAGCTATGGGGGATGAGCGCCGCCGACGTATACAGGCTTCGCGAAAGGTATAATATTTTCCCCGTCTACAAGATGATAGACACCTGCGCGTCGGAGTTCGAGAGCTACATCCCCTACTTCTACTCGACTTACGAAGACGAAAACGAATCGGTCGTGTCGGACAAAAAGAAGATAATCGTGCTCGGGTCAGGCCCCATCCGCATCGGTCAGGGCGTGGAGTTTGACTACTCGACGGTACACGCGGTGACGACGATAAAGAAGGCGGGGTATGAGGCGATAATCATCAACAACAACCCCGAGACTGTATCGACCGACTACACCTGCTCCGACAAGCTGTACTTCGAGCCGCTGTGCACCGAGGACGTGATGAACATCATCCACCTCGAGCGCCCCGACGGCGTTATCGCATCCCTCGGCGGACAGACGGCGATAAATCTCGCCGACAGCCTGAACAAGATGGGAGTGAGGCTCATTGGCACGGACTGTGCGGCGATCGACCGTGCGGAGAACCGCGAACTATTTGAGGAGCTGCTTGAAAAACTGCAGATACCGCGTCCTGCGGGTAAAGCGGTGACAAACATCGCCGACGGGATCGCAGCGGCGGGAAGTATCGGTTATCCTGTGCTCGTCAGGCCGTCATTCGTACTCGGCGGACGCGCGATGCAGATAGTCGCGGATGAAAAGGGACTGCGCCATTATCTGAGGACTGCGGTCGAAATCGACGCGGACAAGCCTGTGCTTGTTGACAAGTACATCGCGGGCAAGGAGCTTGAGGTGGATGCGATATGC
>CAZMRH010000129.1:0-4868 GCA_964568705.1 uncultured Lachnospiraceae bacterium | reverse complement strand
CGCACAAAGGAATACAGCGCGTATGTCGAAAGCGGTAAGTATTCCGAAAGCGGCGCACCCAACTATCTTGAGCCGACTTTTCATGAGCTGTGCGGCAAGACATGGGGAATCATCGGCTACGGCGCGATAGGCAGACAGGTCGCAAGAATTGCCGAAGCGTTCGGATGCCGCGTAATCGTAAATAAGCGTACCGCCGATGAAACTGCGGAATGTGTGACACTTGACACGCTGCTCAGTGAAAGTGACATCGTCACCATCCATGTTCCGCTGACCGGCGATACACGCGGCATGATAAATGAAGAAAAGCTTACACTGATGAAGAAAAACGCGATACTTGTGAATGCGGCGAGAGGCGCGGTAACTGATGAAGCGGCGGTGGCACGGTGTGTCGAGAGCGGCGGTATAGCGGGCTTCGGCTGTGATGTGTACAGTACCGAGCCGTTCGGGTGCGGCCATCCGTTTTACGGAATCAAAAGTCTGCCGAACGTCTGTTTTACTCCGCATATGGCGTGGGCGGCGATGGAAGCGAGAGTACGCTGTCTTGACGAAATAATCATGAATATCGACGCATTTATCATAGGAGAGAAGCGAAACAGAATAGTATAACCGAATAACTTTATCTGTTTGTCATAGAATGTAATCTCACCGCATACGATATACAAAAAAGGAACGCTCGGGAGGTTTACAATGACAAACACAGCAATATATGAGGACATCGCGAAGCGGGGCGGCGGCGACATTTATATAGGGGTCGTCGGGCCTGTTAGAAGCGGGAAGTCCACGTTCATCAAGCGGTTTATGGACACGGCGGTGATACCGAATATTGAGGGTGACTACGACAGGCGGCGCGCGACGGATGAGCTGCCGCAGAGTGCGGGAGGACGGACGGTGATGACGACCGAGCCGAAATTTATCCCGGATGAGGCGGTCACGCTTACCTTCGGTGACAGTGCGCGGATGAACGTCAAGATGATCGACTGTGTCGGTTATCTTGTGCCGGATGCACTTGGCAATACGGAAAACGGCGAGGTACGCATGGTCAACACGCCGTGGTCAGACGAGCCGATGCCTTTTGAGGAAGCAGCGGAGCTTGGCACAAAGAAGGTCATCGAGGAACATTCGACTATCGGCATGGTGATAACGACGGACGGCTCATTCGGCGATTTTTCGCGGGAGAGCTACGTCAACGCGGAGGAGCGCGTAGTCTCGGAGCTTGCAAAGCTCGGCAAGCCGTATGCGATAATAATAAACTCGGCGAAGCCCGATTCCGATGAAGCGACCGCGCTCGCACTGCAGCTTGAGGAAAAGTATAACGCGCCCGTCGCGCTTGTCAACTGTCTTGAACTGAATTCGGCGGACATAAACGGCATACTTGAAATGCTGCTTCTTGAGTTTCCGGTTCGCGAGATAAGAATTAAGCTGCCGGGCTGGGCATCGGCACTTGACAGCGATCACAGGCTGATGAAAAGCATACTTGACGCGGTCAGCGCAAATGCGGCTGATGTAAAGAAGATGGGCGAGATCGGCAGCGGCTTTACAAAGCGGATGAGTGAAGCCGTGATGAAAGACGATGAGACTGGCATGGCATCCGTTAAGATCACGGATATCGACATGGGTGTCGGCACGGCAAGACTTGAACTGGAGCTGCCGGATAAGCTCTACTACCGTATAATCGGTGAGATGACGGGTATCGCGGTCGAAAGTCAGGGAGAGCTTCTGACGATGCTCAAAAGCCTTGCCGAGATCAAGCGTGAGTATGACAAATTCTCGGCGGCGATAGACAGTGTTGACGAAAGCGGCTACGGAATAGTCATGCCGGATATCGATGACCTGACGCTTGAGGAGCCTGAAATCGTCAAGCAGGCGGGAGGCTACGGAGTGAAGCTTCGCGCGTCGGCACCGTCGGTACATATGATACGCGCGGTGATTGAGACGGAGATAAATCCGATAGTCGGAAGCGAGCAGCAGTCGGAGGACTTGGTGAAATACATGCTGCATGAATTCGAGGAGGACCCGAAGCGCATCTGGGAATCGAATCTGTTCGGCAAGTCGCTCTACGAGCTGGTCAACGAGGGACTTCACACAAAGCTTGAGCATATGCCGGACGACGCCAGACAGAAGCTTGCGGAAACGCTGTCACGCATAATCAACGAGGGCAGCAGCGGACTTATCTGTATCATATTGTAAGCATAAAAAAGTAAAGCTCCGCCACCGGGAAGGTGACGGAGCTTCTCTCTTTTATATCAGGCTCTGCCTGAGACCTGCCCGCTTTTCTCGGAAAAGAGGGGAGATAAAATCAGGCTGAACGAATTAAGTTGATTTACGCTAATTACACGTTCTTCTCAACTGTCTGAACCTTGAGTATATTCGTCGTGCCCTGAATGTTGACGGGTGAGCCGGCGATTATGACCACCTTATCGCCGGCAGCCACAAGGTCGATCTGTTTTGCACAGTCGATAGCGTGTAAAAACAGGCTGTCGAGGTCGTCCTGACTGCGTGCGAATACAGGAACGACGCCCCAGGACATTGAGAGCTGATGAAATGTCTTGCGGACGGGAGTAGATGAAATTATCGGTTCAAACGGGCGGAACTTCGATACACGTCGTGCGGTAAGTCCGGACTTCGTAACGGCGATGATTGCCATGGCGTTGATATCGCGTGCGGTAGTGCATGCCGCGTCGCATATGGCGTTTGTCATGTCGGCGACATCGTTGTCGTAGCGGATGCCGCGGTACGAATTCATCGCGAACGCGTCAGCTTCCGCCTGCTCGACTATCTTTGACATAACTGTAACAACGCGGTCGGGATGGTCGCCCATCGCGGTCTCACCCGAGAGCATGACCGCGCTTGTCCCGTCGAATACGGCGTTTGCAACGTCGGTGATCTCGGCACGCGTGGGCAGAAGCTTTGTTATCATCGACTCAAGCATCTGCGTTGCGGTGATGACGATCTTGCCGGACTGGTAGCACTTTTTTATGAATACCTTCTGGAGTCCGGGAATCTTTTCAAACGCCACCTCAACGCCCATGTCGCCGCGTGCGACCATTATACCGTCGGAGTTCTCGAGAATTTCGTCGAAGTTTTCTACACCCTGCATATTTTCTATTTTCGAGATGATGCGGATATCGTGACCGCCGTTGTAGTCGAGGAACTTGCGCAGCGCTATCGCGTCGTCTTTAGTCCTTACAAATGACGCTGAGACAAAATCCACATCATTCTCGATGCCGAACAGCAGATCCTGCTTGTCCTGCTCGCTGAGATACGTCATGTTGAGCTTGATATTGGGGATGTTGATGCTCTTTTTGTTCTTTAGGATTCCGCCCTCGATGACCTTACAGATGATGTCCGTATCGGTCGTCTTTTTTACTTCAAGGCAGATCTTGCCGTCATCAACAAGGATGCGGTTGCCGCGGACAAGCTGGGAGGGAAGCTCCTTGTAGGTAATGGAGACGATTTCGGGAGAGCCCGGGACATCGCGTGTCGTGAGCGTGAATTCGCCGCCCTCCTCAAGCGTTACACCGTCGCCGTCAAAGGTGCGGATGCGTATTTCCGGGCCCCTAGTATCGAGCATGACCGCGGCTGACATATCAAGTCTGTCGCGTACACTGCGGAACATCTCGATCATTTTTTTGTGATTCTCATGCGTGCTGTGCGAGAAATTCAACCTTGCGACGTTCATTCCGGCACGGAGCATATTCTCGATCATTTCCTCGCTGCTGCTTGCAGGGCCGAGCGTGCATACGATTTTAGTTCTTCTCATACATATACCTTCTTAGTGCGGTAAAGTGCCGCGTAAAAAATAAATCTGTCAGTGATCTGTAAGACTGATATTGAACAGGTCAAGCGTGTTCTGCATAGTGAGTGCGGCGACTTCTTCATCGGTCATTCCGCATACCTCGGCGAGGGATGCGATGGTAAAGGGAAGCAGCGCCGACGAATTGATGCTGCCGCGGAACGGATGCGGCGCAAGATACGGGCAGTCGGTCTCGACGAGGAGTCTGTCATGCGGAACAGCTGCCGCCGCTTCCTTGACACTGCGTGCATTCTTGAAGGACACAGTACCGGAAAACGAGATGTGCCAGCCGCGCCGCACAAGGTCACGCGCCATCTCCGCACTTCCGCTGTAGCTGTGGAATACACCGCGGACGGATGGATGTGCGCGGACTATGTCGAAGATGTCGCCGTGAGCGTCGCGGTCGTGGATGATGACGGGTACACCGAGCCGTTCGGCTAAAGACAGCTGTGCATCGAATACTTCCTTCTGACGGGCGCGTCCTGCGTCTGTCTGCTCAAAGTGATAGTCAAGCCCGATTTCGCCTATAGCGCATACTGCCGGCAGCGCGGTCATTTCTTCAACCGAGTCAAGCACTGAGGCGACTTCATTTTCCGGAATGTCCGCGAGATCCTCGGGGTGAAGCCCGACTGCGGCGAACATAAGCCCGGGATACTGCTTTGTAAGGTCTGTTGACTGTCTGTTTGTCACGGGGTTCGTCCCGCAGTTGATTATACCGACCGCGCCCGCCTTGACTGATGCTTCTATAGCGGCGGCGGCGCCTCCGGGGAATTCAGCCTCAAAGCGCTCGTCATAGTAATGCGCGTGTGAGTCAAAAAACTTCATTGTAAAGTTATCTGATGCGTTCGCCGAGCGGAGTTTCGGGATCGAGGAATACAACTCTCACCGTTTCCTCACCTGACGCAAGAATCATGCCGCAGCTGTCGACACCGCATAGCGTGACGGGCTTGAGGTTTGCGACGACAACGATCTTCTTTCCTATAAGCTGTTCCGGCTCGTAATATTTCGCGATACCGGAGACCACCTGACGCTTTTCGTAGCCGAGATCGAGCTGGAGCTTTAAAAGCTTCTTCGC
>CAZMRH010000128.1:0-4947 GCA_964568705.1 uncultured Lachnospiraceae bacterium | reverse complement strand
AAATGTACTGCATACCGCCGTTACGATGAGCGAGCGCTACATCACCGACCGCTATCTCCCCGACAAAGCCATCGACCTTATCGACGAAGCCGCATCGCGAATTTCGCTCACATCCCCCGAGATAAACGAGCGATACGAAGTTGCCGACCGTCTGCTTTCGCTTTCACGTGAGCGCGAGGACGTCGAAAAGCAGCTTGAAACGGAAGCGGATGAAGCGAAAAAAGGCGAGATGTTCCATAAGATCGCAGACATCAAGGTCGGGGAGATACGCCTTAACGACCGCATCGCCGCTCTTAAAAAGGTCTGCGATACAGTCGAGATGACGACCTCAGACCTTGCGGACGTTATCGAAATATGGACGGGTGTTCCCTCGTCAACCATCACCGAGGACGAATTCGTCCGTCTCGATACACTTGAGGAGAGGCTCAAGTCGCGCATCGTCGGTCAGGATGCCGCAGTCTCGGCGGTCGTCCGTGCTATCAAGCGCAACCGCACCGGGATATCGCCGAAGCGTAAGCCCGTGTCGTTTATTTTTGCAGGCCCGACCGGTGTCGGTAAAACCGAGCTTGTCAAGGTGCTTGCGGACGATCTGTTCTCATCCCCCGAAACGCTCATAAGGCTTGACATGAGCGAATATATGGACAAATTCTCAGTCTCGAGAATCATCGGTGCGCCCCCCGGATATGTCGGATATGATGACGCCGGTCAGCTCACCGAGAAGATACGCCGCCGCCCGTACAGCGTGGTGTTGTTCGACGAAATTGAAAAGGCACATCCCGACGTGATGAACATTCTGCTTCAGATACTTGACGACGGCAGAATCACCGACGCACGCGGAAAGCAGGTCAGCTTTGAGAATACGGTCATCGTGATGACGACGAACGCCGGAAGCGAAGGAAGCGCGGCGATGGCGGGCTTCTCTACTGCCGCAGGCACTGTCAGCGCAGAAAAGACGGAAAAAGCGCTGTCGCAGTTCCTTCGTCCCGAATTTCTTAATCGCATCGACGAGATCATCACCTTTAACAGTCTTACCCGCGACAATTTCGTCGCTATTTCAACAATCATGCTCAGCGACCTTTCAAAGGCGCTCGCGGAGAAGTACATCACCTTCACCTATACGGAAAACGCCGCGCGGTACATCGCCGACAAGTCGTATTCGGCTAAGTATGGTGCGCGCAATATGCGCCGATTCATCCAGCGTGAGGTCGAAGACAAGATCGCGGAAGCTGTCGTATCCGGCAGAGGAAGTGTGCGCGCGATCAAACTCGACTGCGTAGATGACGGGCTGTCGGTCATAACGATGAGCCTGTGACGCGCGTCAGCGTCTGAAATAATAAATACACGCCGGCAGAGTTAAATTCTCTGCCGCGCTCGTTTATCGGGAGTGAGCTTTTTGAAAAATGAAAATATATGGCACGCGATGATGCCGGACGAGCTTCTGAGGATGCTCCGTACAAACGGTGCGACAGGGCTTTCACGTCAGGAAGCGTCAAAGCGGCTACGCCGTTTCGGCTTAAATAAAATATGGGTAATCGACAGCCGACCGCGCCGCGACAGTCTCATCCGTCTGTCACTTGACCTGTGCACGGTGCTGTTTCTCATCAGCGCTGCGATAAGCGCGATCTTTAGGGTAAACGGTACGGGAGCGTGGTGCTTTATCCTCGCGGTTATCGGCATCGCACTGCGGCTTCTCGCTTACTACATCGCCTCGCGCAGCTTCATCACCGCCGCAAAAGCGTCATTCCCCGCGGCGCGCGTGATCCGCGACGGCCGCGGATATATAATTCCGGCCGACAGTCTGACTGTCGGCGACGTGATACTGCTTGAGGCGGGCGATACAGTTCCCTGCGACGCGAGGATTCTCGACTGCGCGAAGTGTGCCGTTTCCGAAAAGGGTATCACCGAAAACAAGAATGCGGTAATCAAGGGTACGCACCTTCAGGGCTGCACTGATCTTCGTGCCGTTCCGTGCGAGATGCGTGCGAATATGCTTTATGCAGGCTCGACGGTGCTTGAAGGTTCATGCCGCGCTGTATGCGTTACCGTCGGCACAGGTACGCTAACCGTCGCAAAGAACGGCGTGACGACCGTACATGCGCCCGCTTCCCCGCTGTTTGCGAAACTCGAGCGTCACGGCCGCATCGCATCCGCCGTGTCACTGTTGTTTACGGTCATCATCACCGTCATCGCGCTGATCTCCGGCGGCACTCAGACTACGGCTGAAATATTCCTCTCGGCGACAGCACTTGCCGCATCATCTGTGTGGAGCTTCCTTCCCGCATTTGAAATTCTCTCCTACGCCGTCACCTTCAGGCGCTTATATTCAAACATCGACGGCAGCGTTATCATTAGAAACCCCGCCGCAGTCGCAAGGCTTGCAAAGACTTCGACCGTAGCGTTAAAATCGACTCAGAGCCTCATCGCGGACGAAGTAAACATCACGTACGTCAGATGCGCTGACGAGGAGATCGACTTGTATTCCGATAAGAACGCTAAGATATCGAAGCTATGTCTTGACGCGCGTACCGCCTGCAATATCACGGGTGCGCTCATCTCCGACAGAAGTCAGCGCGCGGACGGCACGGTTCAGCTTATCGAGCGTGCAACGGAGATGTTCTGCATCGCCGGTACTACTCCCGCGGCAGTTGATTCAAAACGTCCCACCGACGATATGTCCGGCGGCGTATACACGGCGATCACGGGACAAGGCACGTCTTGCCGTGTAATCTCATGCGGAGATGCCGCAAGAATACTTACATTCTGCACCGAATACCGAGCCGGCGGCGATGTTCACCCGATTAGTGCCCAATACCGCCGCGACATCACCGAAAAAGCGCATGCGCTCGTCGATCGCGGCGACGTCGTGATCGCAGTCGCGACGCGTAATTCTCCGTACAATTCACTGAATCGCATCTCCGCACTTCATATGAACATGACCTTTGAGGGCTTCTTCTCTATCGGCCACAAACTAAAGAAGAATACACTGCAAAATCTTGAAATGATGCGTACCTCCGGTATGCGGCTCATCATCTTCACCGACGGCAGCCGCACCGACGCGTGCTTCGCGCTTGAATCGGGAATAGTTCGCGACGGCGACCGCTTCACCTCATGCGCCGACGCACTGAAATCGGGTTCGTTTACGCTGTCGCCCGGCACGTTCGCACTTGTCAAAGCCTCGAATGACATTGACGGCATCCGTGAAAGACGCATCTTTCTTACCATGGTAAAGGAAAGCTATCCCGATCTTGTCTATGTCGGGAACTCCGGCGCCGACCTGTGGTCGCTGAAGGACGCGCCGACATCCGCGGCAATACCCGCCACAGGCGATACGCTCAGCACAATACCGCACACCATCCGCCGCATATCCGACATGCTCATCATCCCCACCGCAATCTCCGGCGCACCGTCACTTCTCGCCGACGCACGCCGTCACTGTGCCGCGTCGATGCTTGCACTTCGCCGGGTTATACTGTATCTGTCAGCCTCTGCGGTATCCCGCGCGCTTATAATGCTTATGTCGGTGCTTGCCGGATGCTCTGTAATGTCGCCGGTCGAACTGCTTCTCACGGGCTCAATTCTTGACCTTGCCGCGGCGATCATAATTTGCGTGCAGAATCCGCCGCAGGATTATGCCTCGTCTGATCCCGCAAAATGCGCACTGCCGCGTCTCGCCGACTACATACTTCCGTCCGTCGGAGCACTGCTCATCGCTGCGTCGTCCTTCATTGCACCGCTCATTTTGCTGCCGCGTCTTGCTCCCGAGGCTGACGGTGCGCGTCTTGTGTCGATGATATTCGTCTCGCTGTCACTTGCGCTCCCCGCACTCTGTATTGAACTGATAGCGGACAATGTGACAATAATTAAAGCAATGTCGAAAAACCGTCTGCTTGTCGTTTTTCCCGCCGTCATGCTCTCTCTGTCCGCGATAGTGTGTCTCCTGTCGATGTTCAATTCGTTCACCGATGCGGCGGGATGGACAAAGTTCGCGCTGTGGGGAATCTGCCACATTCCGCTCGTGCTTACCGTCGCTTTCTTTGAAATATACCGCGCGGTAACGCACACATCAGCCGATATTAAGCAAAAACCGGACAAAATCTGATGAATTTTTGCTTTTCACTTGTAATTGATGCCATTTTGATATAGAATAACAATAATATACTGTGGCGCGAAGTCCGTGTCAATGAAAGGAATAGTAATATGTCTGAAAATGAAAACGAATGTACTCATGACTGTTCAAGCTGTTCAGCAAACTGCCCGTCAAAGGACGGCGGCATACCGAAGGAAGCGCTGAACCCCGAAAGTCATGTAAATCACGTCATCGGCGTTGTCAGCGGAAAGGGCGGCGTGGGTAAATCGCTTGTCACTTCCCTCCTCGCGACGATCATGTGCAGGAGAGGTCACCGCACTGCCATACTTGACGCTGACGTGACAGGCCCGTCGATACCGAAAATATTCGGCGCGAAGGGTGATATAAAGTCGGACGGCAAGTATCTTCTTCCCTACATCACAAAGTCCGGCATACAGATGATATCCGTCAACTTTCTCCTCGAGGATGAAACAAGTCCCGTTGTATGGCGCGGCCCGGTCATCGCAGGCGCGGTAAAGCAGTTCTGGACTGATGTTACGTGGAACAACGTGAACTACATGTTCGTGGACATGCCTCCGGGTACAGGCGATGTTCCGCTGACCGTATTTCAGTCGCTTCCGGTCGACGGAATCGTCATTGTCACAACTCCGCAGAATCTCGTTTCGATGATCGTCGAAAAAGCTGTCAAGATGGCGGAGATGATGAGCATTCCCGTAATCGGAATCGTCGAGAACATGTCGTCCGTCATCTGCCCCGACTGCGGCAGGAGGATTAACGTGTTCGGAGACAGCCACATCCGCGATTACGCAGATGCGAACAAAATCCCGTTCATCGGTGAGATTCCGCTTGACGCAAGACTT
>CAZMRH010000127.1:0-4988 GCA_964568705.1 uncultured Lachnospiraceae bacterium | reverse complement strand
TATCTGCTTGCGGCAAACAACACGACAAACTTTATGTCGGCTGCGGGAAGTATTCAGCTTGATGTAAGCAACGGCACATATCAGGAGGTGGAACAGGGCTATGCAGTACAGAACGACACGATCGTTTACGAAAGCCTTGATCCCGATGTGATTAACGTAAGCCAGACGGGACTTATCACCTCGGCTGTAGCGGACACGAATACGGTACTTCGCGGCACGGTCCGCGTATACGGTGCAGTATGGCCTGCAAACTACGTTGACTTTGAGGTCACGGTAACGCCGTATAGGCTTCAGAAATACATAGACGAAAGCTCTGCCGAGACAGTAGTATACTACGACGAGGGCGACCTTACCGAGACTGTTACGGTAAACAAGGACTGCGTCATCGACCTCGGCGGCGCGACAGTCACTTCATGCGCGGGACTGCCCGTATTCGTTGTTGAGGACGGCGCGACACTCCTTCTCCAGAACGGTACACTGAAGGCTGTTCCGGATGAATTTGCAAATGAGAGCGATATCATCTCGGCTCTTCTTCGGAAGGACGGGATGTCACCGGCGATCGACCTGAGAGCGGGTTACGTCACGCTCAAGAATATGCTTGTATACGGCGCCTCTGTAGCTGTCACCGATAACGGTGATTCGCTCGAGATGTACGGAACAAGCGCGATCGATATCGCCGACGGAAGCACGCTTACGGTCAAGTCGTCCGAGCTGTACGGTCAGTACGCGGTCAACAATGATATCGACAGTGACGGTACGGCAACATCAATGACGACGATAGAGGACGGCTCGCTTGTCGGAACGATTTCGTCGGTAAAGGACTGTGTATACGGAACGAATGTCTCGATGCCGCAGGGTTCGAGCATGTACGACGCTTCCGATTACTATGCAAAGGCACTGACGAACGGCACTGTGTCAAATGACAGAGGATTGACCGACTCCTATGAAAAGGACGTCAAGGCGGGAGTGCTCGAGCTTGACATAAACAGCGCTGAGGAGATAGCAAAGTGGACTGCGACCGGCGGTACTGTCCAAGCACTTACAGATGCAGACGGAAACGTGACCGGAATGAGAGTCATACCTACCGCCGCAACATGCTATCTCACGAGAAATCTCAGCGCGGACGAACAGTATGTCGGAAAAGCAAATGAATTCTTCGGCTACGAATTCCGCGGGCCGTACTCCACAGCAACGAATGCAACACCTACGACGACGACAAACAGGGGAATTACGGTATCGTTCAATACTACGGCAAATTTCAACTACGCGACATATGTGCCCTCATCGGCAAGTAGCAGCTATGTGTTCAATGCATCAAAGAACATCGCAAGCAATGCGGATCTTCTTGCCAACAATAAATACACTGCATGGACTGCCAGAGCATACTCAAGAGTGCAGTACTATGACTACTCGGCAAAGACAATGGGCGCGGCTTATGACGGTAAGACCATCACCTCGTTCAAAATGAAGATCACCGGCGTGGTGGGAGATTTCTATGACTTCGCTTCCTTTAATGTATTGAAGCCGTATGAAGCTTATCTGTTTGAAAAGTCAGACAGAATATCCGAGATCGATGCTTCCACAAAGATGCTGACAGTCGCAAAGGATGTGTCGGCGGAGACAAAGGCTGACGTTGTATATTCAAGCCAGAGCGGAAATACAGTCGTGTATGCCGCGGCGGATGAATCTAATCTCGGTCAGTCCGTTCTCTCAAGCGCACCGTACGACTTTTACTCACGTTTCGGCTATCGCTGGATACCCGATACGATAACCGCGTCGCTTAATGATGCGGCGGTAGAGTCGGATGTACCCGCAGTACTCGGTGATGACGGAAGATACGCGGCGACCTTCACGACACTTGACGCGAATACCGATTACACCTACTCGGTATCCTACAGACTTGAGTCATGTGTGGCTCCGGATCAGGTGACAAAGATCGCGAACTGCGCAGTCGACGCTGAAAAGACATCAAGACTGCTCAACAAGCTCGTCGGCGAAGTATTCTACAACAGTCTCGAAATCAATAATTTCTCGGAGACGATCGACTACTTCAACAATGACCTTAACAATTATCAGAACTCGCTTATCGCAAGAGACCTTATGCTCTGGGATTGCCCGAACGGCCCGACAGTATACAGCCGTGCGGAGAACCTTGCCAACCCCGATCTTGCGTTCTGGAGTGACCTTACCGGAGGTCCTGACGGAGTCTATGGTGTAAACTACACCAACGAAGTGGTTTCATGGGGTATTCCGGTGACGACATCGTTCTATAAATCATCAACAACAACAACGCTTACTTCCATCGCGGGAAAATCATTCTACGATCAGAAGAAAACATTGCCGACCTCACCCTCAAGCAATCCTGCCGGTGATTTAGCACAGCTTAAGTATTACTATGCGGAGACATACAAGAACTACGCGGCATCTCTTGCAGAGCTTAATTCCGTATTCGGCGAATTCACCGCCATATACAACGGCGCGGGAACGGCTCAGGAAAAGCTCGCCGCTCAGCTTGAGTGGCTCGGAAACAACTATGACAGACTTGTTTATGAGGTATCAAACTTCTTCGAGGAAAATTCCCTCATCATAACGAATACTTCATCAAACCATATTACAACCCCCGATCTCATTTACAACTACACATGGGCACCCTCGGATATGGGCTATAGCGTGTATTATAAGCAGCTAATCATCGCAATTATTAAAAAATATCTTGATCCTACGTGCGGCCAGCAGGAGTACCGTATATCCACAGAGGATGTAGCCGCAAGTATCGGTCAGGCGTATAACCCGACAAACCTCAACCCGTATGACGGCGAGGGTCACGTCGGATTTGACGGCAACACCTACAATGTAGGCTCAGGCTTTTCAAGGGAAGAATACACATCGTACTACTACTCGGTAGTCGACTGGTACAAGAACTACGCCGGCATCCTTGAAGCACTATACAATGTGGATGGCAAGACCGACATATCCAGAATGCTCGCACAGTATTCGTCTGACGGCTATGACGCGCTTGTCTCGGCAGAGTGCAGTCAGGCAACGGTCGACAGCACGGTCGGCAGCAAGCTCTCCACTGCGACGATTGACGGTCAGACCACGAATTTCCTCTCGACCTTTGGCTCACAGTCCGGAGCTATCAGCTCGAATGAAGCACAGTTTACAGTCAAGTTCATGCTTGCAGGCGAGGAGCTTGCAAGCACCACAGGCGCATACGGAACAAACGCACCGGTACCGGTGTCCGATGATCCGGTATACCGCTATGAATGGTACACCGACGCCTCACTTACACAGTCGGCCGATCTGTCAGGCGGCTGTACGGTACCCTCACGTAATGTGACGTACTACGCGGCGGCGGTATCGCTCATCGATATTGCAATAGCTGCGGCATCAGCGGGCAGTACGATCGACGTGTCATCTGTACTCGGCGCACCTGACGGGGTAAAGACGGCGATAACGCTTAAAGCGCCGATAATCGTGAGCAAGAATCTGACACTTGACTTTACCGACGTCACAGTCAAAATGACGACGGCGGCAAAGACAGGCGCGGCAATCAAAATTACAGGCGCGGTTGTGACGGTGAAGAACGCGGAGATCTACGGCATCATCGAGTCCGACTCCGACGTACATCTTCTTGATTCCGCAGTTATCGCGTACAGAACGGAAAATATTCCTCAGAAGTACGCAGTGGTGAACACCGGGACCTCGAAGGTATATCTTGAGGGACTTTCGGTGATCCACGGAGACAGCGGCGCGGCGGCATATCCCGCGGGAATCGTCGACGCGGCGGGAACGACGGCAAACATCAACGTGCTTGCGAATACAGACGCGGCAGGCGCATCACTTACGGCGGCTGAGGAAGTCCTTGATGCTGCATATCCGACAACGTATTACAGCAGCAAGGTGTTCAACCCGGCGAATGTTACTTCGTCGGTCAGCGTATCCGGCAGCGTATTCACACTGACTGCGACCGGCTACACCGACGGTACGGCAACATGGCTTCCGAAGTACGCGACACTTGACGGCAGTGCCGAAAAGTACGCGTTCACGGTAGAAGGGCTTACCGGAACCGCGACAGTACCTGCGGCCACAGGCTCAAGTGAATACAGTATCGTGTTCGCACTTGATATAAACCTCGCGGCTGACGCACGCGGAGCTGTTGCGGGAAGCGAAGCAAGAAGCGCATGTGCAACGGCTGAGCAGCTTGCTGACTTCAAGGCTGTTATCGACGATACGACATCAGTACTGAATAACATGATAACCACCATCGATGCAAATCAGAACAACGTCTACCTGAGAGCGTTCGTGTTTAATCTGATTTTGGAGATCAGGACGGAAGCGTCCGATATACTCACGGTATACAACGATTACAACGCTCTTTCGACAACTGCTCAGAAGATCGAAAAGTACACTGCGGAGATGAACAGCGGACTTTCGGCGAAAATGTTTGACCTCGCGTCGGATGTCAGACAGCTCAGCGACACACTGCAGGTGGTCGCGGAAGTTTACGCCATACCGCAGGATATTTCGACAGTTGCTTCTTCTGCAAGCAGACTTCAGAACGCAGGCTGCATACTTGCCAACACCGACATGCAGCCCATCTATGACGGAATAAACGCATCGCTTGCCGATAAGGTGGCGGCGATCATCTCCGACGGAACCCTACCCGCAGTCTATAGCGAAG
The DNA here is from genome assembly GCA_964568705.1 of uncultured Lachnospiraceae bacterium. Lineage (GTDB taxonomy): Bacteria > Bacillota > Clostridia > Oscillospirales > CAG-272 > CAZMRH01. The sequence continues at coordinate 304 of CAZMRH010000127.1, read as the reverse complement.
GCATTGTTATCGAAGCGGCAGCCGGCTTCTTCGGACAGACGAGCGGACAGTGCGCGCTGACATATGTGACGAACATAGACGAAGCAACACTTACGGGCGCGGCTGACCTCAGCGGCGTACCGACAGGCGTAACCTACATAAAGATTGGGGATACGCTTACAGTACCCACACCCACACGTACGGGCTATGTATTCGGTGGCTGGTTCAGGAACATAAGCGCCGAAGGCTTATTCTCCGGACGCTTCAGAAGCGGAGCGGTCGTGACGGATGCGACTATGACGCTGTACGCGAAGTGGACTCCGGA
>CAZMRH010000126.1:4420-4994 GCA_964568705.1 uncultured Lachnospiraceae bacterium | reverse complement strand
ACTGAGCAGGTGAGCCTTCGATTACAGCAAACCCCAGAAGGGGGCTTCGGGGGAAAGCTTTCCCCCTGAACGGCTTTTGGTTACTTTTCTCCGCAGAAAAGTAACAAGAAAAAACCCGTCATGGGTATACACATAATATCGCTTTAAGCTAAACAGGTTGGTGTCCGAGCGACACCGCCAAACGTGCGGTGGGCAGATATAGAATTCACCCCTACAGGATTGCAGAAAAGTAACAAGAAAACCCGTCATGGGTATACACAAAGTTACGCTTTAAGCAAAGCCGGTTGGTGTCCGAACAATTTAATCATTTAATAAATCATCCATTTAACCCATTTTTCAATATATGGAGGTATCACATGAGCTTCAAAACCATTACGCCGCAGGAATACAGCGGCAACACGTTTTACGACATCGGCAAACGCTGGATGCTCGTCACTGCGGAGGATGGCACCGGCTTCAACACAATGACCGCATCGTGGGGGGGCATGGGCATACTGTGGAATAAGCCCGTCGCATTCGTTTTCATCAGACCGCAGAGATACACCTTTGAATTCGCCGAGCGTGCGAAAACCAT
>CAZMRH010000126.1:0-4410 GCA_964568705.1 uncultured Lachnospiraceae bacterium | reverse complement strand
ATTCCGGACGTGACTGCGATAAGATAAAGGAAACCCGACTTACGCCTATAAGCGACGGCGGCGTGTACTTTGCCGAAGCCGATACCGTGCTTTGCTGCACGCCGCTTTATTCGCAGTCACTCACCGAAAACGGCTTCCTCGACAAATCACTCCTCTCGAATTATCAGAGCGGAGATTACCATAAAATGTACATCTGCGGGATCGATTCGGTCAAGGTGAAGGCGTGAGTGCGCAAAGCGGAAATTATTTGAACAAATTTCCGAAAACCTATTGCGCTTGCCGAAAATGTATGATATACTATTAAAGTAAGATAATATGACAGTATAAGGAGAGTGGGTTAAAAAACCCACTCTCTGTTTTATGAAAAGATTTTTCGCTGTAATGCGGCGGATACGAAAAGGAACGGTATGAAAGATAATCAGAAACAGAAGGGCGGTATCGCCGCAAAAGTGCGCACAATAATCACGCCCGTCGCCGACTCGCTCGGCTTAAGACTGTGGGATGTCGAATGGGTCAAGGAGGGCGCGGAGATGGTACTGCGCGTCACAATTGACAACGACGCGGGTATCACCATCGATGACTGCGAGGCAATGCACCGCGCGATAGACCCTGTACTTGACGAAGCCGACCCCATTGAGGACGCGTACCGCCTTGAGGTATCCTCACCCGGAGTCGAACGCGTCGTCTCTCTGCCGGAACACTACGAATTCTGCACGGGGAGCGAGATTGAAGTCAAGCTCTACGCGCCGGTAAACGGCAGTAAAGTCATACGCGGAATCCTTGCGTCACACGACGACGATGCGTTCACCGTAAAAACGCCGGACGGCGATGTAACGGTCAGATACGCAGACGCGGCAAAGGTCCACACGGTATTCGACTGGTGACGTTAATATCAAAGGCGGCTCATTTACTGAAATAATATTATATAAAAGGAACATACGAAAGGTAACAGCTCAGATGAACATCGAATTTTTCAACGCGCTCGACGAACTTGAGGCTACACGAGGTATCCCGAAAACGTACATGCTTGAGAAGGTCGAGGCGGCACTGACCAGCGCATTCAAGAAAGAACACGGAACGAGCAACGTACGCATCGTACTCGATCCTGAGAAGAAGGACGTTAAGGTTTACGAATTCAAGAATATCGTCGAGGAGGTCACAGATCCTGCAACGGAGATAAGCCTCGAGGACGCAAAAGCGATATCGAAACGCAATGTGCTCGGCGGCACGGTCGAAGCTGAGGTAAAAACGAAGAATTTCGGCAGACTCAGCGCGCAGTCCGCAAAGCAGGTCATCATACAGGGCATACGCGAGGCGGAGCGCAACAACATCCGTCACGAATACGAAAAGAAGCAGGAGGACGTTATCACCGCGGTGGTATCGAAGGCGGCTGACGTCGACGGCAACGTGGTAATCGACACAGGCACGTCGGAGGCAGTACTCATTAAGTCCGAGCAGATACCGGGCGAAGAACTTCTTGTCGGCGACAGAATCAAGGTGTTCGTAACCGAGGTACGTCAGGGCGACAACACACGCGGCCCCATCGTTACCCTCTCACGCACGCATCCCGGACTTGTCAGACGCATATTCGAACAGGAGATTCCCGAGATCACGGACGGCACGGTCATCATCAAGGGTGTCGCGAGAGACCCCGGCTCACGCACGAAGATATCCGTTTACTCAAGGGATGAGGACATCGACCCCGTCGGCGCGTGCATCGGAAGCCGCGGAATGAGAATCTCCGACATAGTGGATGAATTGTGCGGAGAGAAGATAGATGTTATCGAATTCTCCGAGGTTCCCGAGGAATACATCGCGGCGGCACTTGCTCCCGCTGAGGTACGCTACGTCGAAATGACGGGCGAAAGAAGCGCGGAAGTCACTGTCGACAGCGATCAGCTCTCACTCGCGATAGGCAAGCGCGGACAGAACGCATGTCTTGCCGCGAAGCTCACAGGCTATAAGATAGATATAAAGGGCAGATAATAAGGATGCCGCGTCATCCGTGATAAGTTGAAGGATAAACATATGAATGAAACGAGCGGCGTTCCGTCACCGAAGAAGGGTGCGGCGCAGAAGCCGAAGAAAATACCGGTGCGCAGATGCACGGGATGCGGCGAATCGTTCCCCAAAAAGGAGCTGATTCGCGTAGTCCGCAGTCCCGAGGGTGACGTGTCAGTCGACCTTGTGGGCAAGAAAAGCGGACGCGGTGCGTATGTATGCAGAAATCCCCAGTGCCTCAAAAAGGCGCTTCGCTCAGGCAGAATCGCGAAAAACCTCGAATGTGAGATACCCGCCGAGGTGATGGACGCGATCGAAGCGGAGGTCGCGGCATGCGGTGTGGGTGACGAAAAGTGAGCGGCCACGTGAGAGTGTTTGAATCGGACGCGGAGCACGCGGCGAAAATACTCTCGCTCATCGGGCTTGCAAGACGCGCGGGAAGCGTGAAGATCGGTACTGAGCTTGCACTCACCGAGGCTAAAAAGAAGCCGCAGAGCGTACTCATCGTGACCGCGTCGGACGCGTCGGAGCGCACGGTAAAACAGGTGCGTGATAAATGCGCGGCCTCTGGTGCGAGATTGCTTACTCTCGCCGCCGACAAATACAGTCTTGCCCACGCATGCGGAAGCGGCGCGGCGGCATCGGCGGTATCGGTCACGAGCGCCGGACTTATCGCGGAGATACTCCGCATATCGCATCCCGCCGATGACAAAAACACATGATGAACAGATAACTTTATAGAACAGCACCGTCTGTTCGACTTCAGGAAAGGATTCTCCCGCGATAGGGAGAAACGGTACGACAAATATGGCACAAGCCTCAATGTTCCGTATCAATCAGCTTGCAAAGGATCTCGGTATCAAGAGTAAGGATCTGACCACCACTCTTGACGAGCTTGGCTTGACGGGAATAAAACCCACCGCCGCACTTGAGGTGGAGGAGTTCAACCTGTTATTCGATTCCCTCACAAAAAATAATCAGATCAAAAATATCGACGGCTACATGAACGGGAAAACTATGATTCCCGCTCCCAAGCACAGCGCCGCATCGGTCATCAAGGAAAATGCCGAGAAGCAGCGTAAGGCTGAGGAAGCGGCAATACTTAAGCGCGAAGCCGAAGAAGCCGCAGCAGCTAAGGCTGCCGCTGAAAAGGCCGCTGCCGATAAAGCCGCGGCGAAGGTCGCTGCCGATAAAGCTGCCGCAAAAGTCGCTGCCGATAAAGCTGCCGCAAAAGTCGCTGCCGATAAGGCCGCTGCGAAGGTCGCTTCCGATAAGGCCGCTGCGAAAGCTGTACCCGACGATCCGCTTGCTCGCGCCGCGGCGAAGGCTCGCGCTGCCGCAGATGCGAGAGCACGCGCCGCAGCAGAAGCCGCACGTGCGCCGAAGCCTGAGGTGCGCCGTGATACACGTGACACAAAGTCGGGCGACATGCGCAGTCCGAAACAGAATGCTTCGGCTGCCGCAGAGGGAAGCGGCAGTGTCAAGGACACAAAAGCAATACGCTCACAGCAGCAAGCCAAGCGTGAGAAGAACAATACCGCTGCCGCACCGTCTACTCCTTTCCAGATTCGTGCGGGACAGGGTCAGATGCCGAAAGCCAAGGGTCAGGCACCTCAGGTCGAACGCAAGCGTACAGGCAGCACGAGAGTTGTCGATACGCGTTCAACGAGCGTCGACCTTTCCAAATACGACGAAAAGCTCGACCGCTTTGTACCCGACGCAGGTGCAACACCGGGTACTCAGGGCGGTAAGCAGAAGCTGAAAAAGCAGAACACGCGCGATATCCGCTCAAGCAAGAATCGCGACAAGGAAAGACTTGCCATGGAAAAGCTCCGCAAGCAGGAGCTTGAAAAGGCCAAGAAACAGCCGCTAAAGGTGTCAATCCCCGACGAGATCACGGTGTCCGAGCTTGCGTCACGCCTGAAGGTGACGGCAGCAACGGTCGTGAAGCGTCTGATGATGATGGGCACGCTTGTGACGGTCAACCAGACAATAGATTACGATACCGCATATTTTATAGCCGATGAGCTTGGCGCGGTCGTGACGAAGGAAGTCGTAGTCACAATCGAGGAAAAGCTCTTTAACGAAATCGAGGATACGGACGATTCCGCATCTGAGGTACGCGCACCCGTCGTATGCGTCATGGGTCATGTCGACCACGGCAAGACATCCCTTCTCGACGCCATCCGTCATACTCATGTCACCAGCGGTGAGGCTGGCGGTATCACTCAGCACATCGGTGCGTACAGAGTCAAGATAAACGGCAAGGACATCACCTTCCTCGATACCCCCGGTCACGAGGCGTTCACCGCAATGCGCGCAAGAGGCGCGCAGGCGACGGATATCGCCATCCTCGTAGTCGCGGCGGACGATGGTATCATGCCCCAGACGATAGAGGCAATAAACCAT
>CAZMRH010000125.1:0-5006 GCA_964568705.1 uncultured Lachnospiraceae bacterium | reverse complement strand
ATCCGCGAGTGCGGTGTGCTTGATTCCCTCTCGGATACGGCGCAGAAGGTGCTGGCAAACCTCGTGACGATATTCCTCGGACTGACGATCGCCTCGCAGATGCAGGCAGAAAAGTTCCTGCGGGTCGACACGCTCATCATCCTCGGACTCGGACTGTTCGCTTTTGTGTTCGACACGGCAGGCGGCGTGCTGTTTGCGAAGTTTCTGAATCTGTTCCTCAAGGAAAAGATAAACCCCATGATAGGTGCGGCAGGCATCTCGGCATTCCCGATGTCGGGACGCGTGGTTCACAAGATGGGACTCGCGGAGGACAAGCAGAACTTCCTTCTCATGCATTCCATCGGCGTAAACGTATCCGGTCAGATCGCCTCGGTCATCGCAGGCGGACTGATACTCAATTTCTTTATGTGAGGTGAGGGCGATGTTTGAACCTGTAAATTTTGTGGTAAACCTCAGATATATGGGGCTCGGCATGCTCGCGATATTTATCGTAATCGGTGTGATAATCGGCGTGACGTGCGTGCTGAACGCGGTATTCAAATCCGAAAAATAAGTAGGCAGTACAGCTGCTTAGGTTTTCCGTATAAAACGAAAAAGTACGGCCTGATCCATCGGATCAAGCCGTACTTTTATTATTGAGTGAATCCCGTTACGGTATTATCACCGCCGCGGGAAGCGCGTCGCCGGAGATCTTGTTTGCCCGTACGATATCGGCGCAATGCCGCTTGTAACGCTTGCCGATATCCCACAGACGGTCGCCGTCGGTTGTGTAGTACACGCATACCTCAGGGTCGCCGCTCAAGTACGGCGCACTTTTGTCAAGCTGTGCCTCGCCCACATATTTCACGCGCCGCTTTGATACCGCCGACAGGCTGATGCAAAGCTCCGCGTTTGCCTGAGGCTTACCCGAATCGATCCTCGCCGACACGTCCGTCACCGTCACGTCGCACTGCCACAGAAGCCCCGCATCAGTCCCGGACGATGCGCCCGACATATCAGGCATCACTTCATAGCGGAACGGCACTGTGAATTCCTCGCCGCGTTTTTCCTCACCGCCCGCCATCACCGCGCGTACCGTCATTTCTCCCGACAGCAGGAGTCTGCCGTCCGTCTGACGCTCGCATTTCGTGCAGACCGCCGCCGCGTCGATATCGGCAAGATACTCGCCCTCGGTGATTCCCGACGGCGACGTACCGCTCACGCTCAGCTGTCCGACAGCGCATCTCAACGGCACCGCGGTTTCGGTTTCCGCCATCCTGAGTGTTGAGGGATACTGTGAGGAATACAAGTCCTCGGTCAGCGTGCAGGGGCACTCCGTCATCCACTCGCATGCAAGGTCGTATTCGACGGCACAGGTGTACAGCCCGCTCTCGGTTTCATCCGGAGTCAGCGTGACCGACGCGCATTTACCGGAAGCGCGCATACGGCTGCCCGGCGTGATACCGCCCGCGTCGGTTGTATTCTCAAAGGGAATCCTGATGCGGCAGGACGAATACGAGCCGTCCTCTCCTTCACACAGACACTTCATCGCAAGCTCGCCGACAATGCGCATCATGCCGTCCGACTCGGACACGTCAGTCACTGCGACCGCGCCGTCACAGCTCACGGGCTTTGTTCCGCTGCGCATACGCCATTCGCCTCCCGCTTCCCCCGTAACACGTGAGATACCGCGGGTAAAGGACGGAACTGTCATCTTAAGCCGCTCGATGCTGATTTCGTCCGCACCGCTGAGTGCGCCTCCAGTCGTATCGGTGAGCGCGGCGGTGGACTTCGCTTCGCCGAATGCGAGCAGCCGTGACTTAAGCTTTGTGCGAAGTGAGAGACGGCGCGGTCCGAGTACGCGGCAGGTAGGCGAGTCCGCGCGCGTATCAATACTGATGCGGTCGGCGGCAGGGCATCCCTCAGGAAGTCTTGCGTCCGCGGAATATGTGCTTGTCAGCGGTACGAAGCGAATCGCACCGTCCTCATCGGCATATGTAACGCCGAACACCGCCGTACCGCCGAATTCGAGCACATCGCCCGACAAAAAGCCGTTTTCCGGCAGCACTCTCACCCATACGGAGAGAATCCGGCGTACGCCGGGGATGTAGTCGGGCAGAGTAAAGTCCTCGCCCGCCTCGTGAGTTACTGGAATGTCGCAGAGCACTACCGCAAGTGACGGTGAAACCTTTGCCTCCGCCGCGGCAAGTTCGAGCTTATCCGTTTTTTCCATAATATCGCTCCTTATTTAGTTTTCGCAATATGTATATGACAGCATCCTCCACCGTATTCATCCGCCACCGCCATACTTTTCGAGGAAGCGTTCGATATTCTCGACGGTACGGCGGCTGAAGTAGTGCTCGAGGCGCTCCGTCTCCTCAAGGTCGTCACAGTCGCCTTCGTTTATCAGGCACAGCAGTGCATTCACCGTCTTGTGCCGTTTTATCAGGAACATTCCCATCTCCCTTCCCGCGTCCGTCATCATCACGTACCCATAACGCTCGAACTCGGCAAGTTCGCGCCCCGCGAGCTGGCTCATCATACGTGAGGCGGACGAGGGAGAGACGTTGAGCGCGTGCGCGATGTCGCGGATTCGCACGGGCAGACCTCCGTGCGAAAGCCTTGTCAGCATCTCAAGATAATCTTCCATTGCACCGCTCATCTCAGCCTCGCGGTCATAAGAGGTCTGTGTCCTGTATTCGCTTGTCTCCTTCATCGGCTCACCTCCGCGGATATCATTATTCAAGTATATGCGGCGGGTACGGCAAAAATATCAAAGTAAAATATTCTTTATTATCACAATAATGACATATAGCCGGTATACGGCCGCCGGATACATAAAAATCACGCAAAGTAAAGCTATACCGCATACTCTCCCGCATATACATGCTACGAAGGGCAGGTGTGGGAGATAAAAAGGTACGGGGAATTGATGCGCGGGCGCGCGGGGATGTTCATTGCGAACGGTGCACTGCTCGCGCTGATGAATATACTGATGCGCGCCGTCGCGGTCAGTTTCAACGCGTATGTGTCAAGAAAGCTCGGCGCAGAGGGTATGGGACTATTGACGCTTATAATGAGCGTCTATTCACTTGCGGTGACGCTTGCTACGTCGGGCGTGAACCTCTCGTCGGTCAGGCTTACGGCGCAGATACTCGCAAAATCCCGCTCAGGTGAGGACGAGCGTGCGTCACTGAGGCGGGCGATGCGCGCATGCGTCATGTACTCGCTCATCTTCGGCGTCCCTGCGGCGATCGGACTGTATTTCTCGTCGGACATGATAGCGGAGATCCTGCTCGGGGACGCCCGGTGTATCCCGTCGCTTCGGGCGCTGTCGGTCAGCCTGCCCGCGATGTCGGTCTCGTCCGCGCTCGCCGGATACTTCACGGGCGCGTCGAAGATATACAAGAACGCCGCCGTAACGCTGTTCGAGCAGTTTGTCAAGATCACGCTGACGTCGGCGGGACTTGTTCTCATCGCACCCGCCGGACTTGAGTACGCCGCGCTTGCGGTAGTCGGCGGTGCGTCGATTGCGGAAGGAGCATCACTCGCGATGTCGGCGCTGCTATATTTTCGCGACAAGCGCATACGCGGCGGGAGAGCCGTAACATCGGCTCCGTCAGTGCTCGGCAAAGTCTTTTCCATATCAATGCCTGTCGCTGCCGGGCTGTACGTCCGTCAGGGACTTCTGACGCTTGAGCATCTCGCCGTGCCGCGGTGTCTGAGAATGGGCGGCGCATCGTCCGGCGCGGCACTTGCGTCATACGGTGTGCTGCATGGGATGGTGTTCCCGCTGCTGCTGTTTCCGTCGGCGGTACTCGGCGCGTACTCGGCACTGCTCATTCCGGAGCTTCAGCGGCTCGACACGCTGGGTGAGCGCGCGGGGATAGCGAGGGTGAGCGAGGTAGTATTCCGCGTATCGCTCCTGTTTTCGATAGGAACGGCGGGAATATTCATTGCGTTTGCGGGCGACATCGGTCAGATATTTTACTCGAGCGGTGAGGCAGGACGTCAGCTCGGGCTTCTTGCGCCGCTCATCCCCGTAATGTACCTTGACGGCGCGGTGGACGGCATACTCAAGGGGCTCGGCGAGCAGGTATATTCGATGAAGGTGAACATCCTCGATTCGGTGCTGAGCCTGATTCTGGTTCTCATCCTCGTGCCGCGCTTCGGCATAGACGGGTACATTTTCACGATACTCGCCTGCGAGATAATCAACGCCGCGCTGTCGATAAGCCGCCTCATTGCGGTGACACGGCTCAGAGTACGGCTGATGCAGTGGATGTGCGCGCCGTTTGTGTCAATCATTATCGCAACTGCCGCGGTAAAGCTGGCGTCGATGCTGCCCGTACCGCTCATCGGAATCGACGGCATCCCCGCGCTCCGCCTTGCCGCAGCCGGTGTAATTTATCTCGCGATGATCGGTGGGGCGAGGATTTTTTCAAGACGGGCTGATACTCGTCATGGAAAAATGCGTGATTCCGTCACGCGGGGATGCGATGCGAGGGACCTGTCCCTCGCGCTCCCGATAGGGGCGAACAGAACGAAAAAGATGTAAAGCGTCTGGTTTATATCGAATATTTACCGACAGACGAATGTGAAGCTTACTCCGAATGCGAAGCACGCAGACGTGCGCGACAGGTCACCGAAACCGACTTTGTATGCAAAGATAAAATTGCACGGCGAGTGCAATTTTCTTTGCAGGTGAGCCTTCGCTTACAGCAAACCCCAGAAGGGGGCTTCGGGGGAAAGCTTTCCCCCTGAACGGCTTTTGGTTACTTTTCTCCGCAGAAAAGTAACAAGAAAAAACCCGTTATGGGTATCAGCATAGTCACGCTTTAAGCAAAACAGGTTGGTGTCCGAACGATATCGCCTGACCGTCGCATAGCTGACAGCATCATAGGTTACAGCGATACTGCAATCGTGTGTCGCACATTCACAATTTGGAGTGGTGTATGTGTACACCCGGTAAGGGTTTTTCTTTCGCACCTTCCGTAATGCGACGGAAGGTGCTGCCAAGGGCGCAC
>CAZMRH010000124.1:0-5127 GCA_964568705.1 uncultured Lachnospiraceae bacterium | reverse complement strand
GCCCGACACCTACTCACTTTTCTGAGAAAAGTGAGGGAAAAGCATACAGGCAAAGCATAGCTTAAGCCTGACGATTTATACTAAATCTTGTTCTGTCAACCCATATCGGGAGCGCGAGGGACAGGTCCCTCGCATCGCATACCCGTGAGACGGAGTCTCGCATTTTCTCATGACGGGCATCCGCCCGTCTTGATAAAATCCGTAATTCCCGTAACCTCCGTTATTCCCGTGTGACGTTGATTACCTGTACGCCGTGTTCGGTGCAGAGTGCGTACAGCTCATCGGGAAGTTCACCGTCGGTGATGAGCATATGCACCTTATCGAGCGAGCAGAAGGTATACGGCAGGCTTTTGTCAGTCTTTGATATGTCCATGAGCATCACGACGAGGCGCGCCTTATCGACGACCACCTTCTTGAGCTCACATTCGCTGTAGTTGCCGCCTGTGAAGCCGCTTTTTGCCGACAGTCCCGACGGGGAGAGAAGCGCGATGTCGATATTTATATCCGACAGAAACCGCGTTGCCTGCATACCCGATACCGACTGATAGTCGCGGTCGAGTCTGCCTCCGACGATGTTGACGACCGGATAACCGATCTTGCACAGCTCGAGCGCTATCGCAGGGTTTGTGGTGGTGAAGGTGAAGCGCTCGTTGGGTACGTACTGCACGATCTGCTGAAGCGTCGAGCCGGAGTCGATAAATATCGAGCGTCCCGTTTCAAGCATCGATGCGGCACGACGCGCGATAAGCTCCTTTGACTCCATATTCTCGTGCATTCTGGTCGTAATGGAATCATCGTGCGAGTTGGTGATGAATTTCATTGAACGCGCTCCGCCGCGTACCTTGATCGCTTCGCCCTGGCTCTCGAAATACTCGATATCGCGGCGCAGCGTCATTCCCGATACGTCGGGGAATATCCTCTGAAGCTCCTTAAGTGAGACAAACGGCTTGGTAACAAGCAGTGCGCGGATACTTTCACGTCTTTTATTATACAAAACTGCTTCTCCTTTCATTGAAATCCACATTTCATTTGTTATTTTAATTTGTTTTCACATAAATGTCAAGGGTGTTTGTGATTTTAGTTGCGTGATATAGTACATTTTAACATTTTAAAGTGAAAAAGGCACAGGGTAAACTGTTACGTTCACCCTGTGCCGATATTATTTGTCCGGGACAGGTGGTTTACTTTTTCGTCACGCACTCCGGAAGATCATCGGCGCCCACGCCCTTGAGGCTGACCGTCGTGATGCTGGAATCGCTTGCCGTGAAATAATCGCCGGTGTCGGAATACTTCAATGTGTCGATACGCACTATCACATACGCCTCACCGACAGATACCGGCTCATCGACTGCGTATTTCCTGATGAAGCGCGTCACCGCGGTGATATCTTCACTTCCCGCTTCTCCGTAGAAGCTGCAGCAGCTCATCGTATCGCCGTCGGGCACGTAGAAATCAAAGCAGATCTCGGCTTTTTCCACACTATTTATCGCGTTTAAGAGCATGTCGGGAGTCATTTTCTGCTTTTCGTAAACCATCGCGTAATACTTCGCCGCGGTTTCCGGAAGAACATCAGCGTAAAGCGGTATCGACAGTTCTGTGCTCTGCATTTCGATGTTGACCGAGAAGGACACGGTCAAGACCTCGTTCATGGTATTCGGGCCTGACATCGCCTTGTACCATTGAGCAAAATCACCCTCCGCGACTTCCTTCTTCATGCAGTCGTAAAGCTCCGCGGCTTCCTCTGCGCTCCATTCATTCTGATCGTACAGCATCAGCGTTCCGGCAACCGGCTCGGGAAGCGTCTGCCACAGTTTTCTGTAGCTTTCATTCTTCTCAAGCTCCGCGATGAGCAAGTCGTTTTCCTCTTCACTCAGATAAACCGTACGGTATCTCGAGCCTGACGCAGTGTTTATCCGAAACGCGACGGCGGTGTATTCATCAGATTTGATCGCGTGCGTTGAGGATATACCGTCCGTGTACTTATCGTAGACGTAGTTCGTTTCCAGGCGGTACTTGTTCATGTAGTCGTCGCTGCTTTCCCTGTAAACCCTTATATTTTCGGCGAGCGCGTCGGAGATGAGCTTGATTACGCCCTTGTCGGTAATCTTCACGGACGATTTTGTCATTCCGATGTAATCCTCAAGCTCAAACCGGCTCATATATGCGTTGTTATCAGTTTCGTTTGACAGCGATATCGACGTGATATCGTCGGCTGAGGGCGAGTAGTTCAGCTCGGTATTGTATATGCCGTACATACCGCCGAATATCGCGAGGTTCAGCGCTATGATGATGCCGACACCCGGCAGCGCGGTGACAAGATTCTTCCACTTCTTTGTGGTGATAAGCTCATACGCGAAGTAGACGATGAGCGCGAAGACATACGCCGTGACGAAGGGAAACAGTTCAGGCGTTTCTCCTTCCATAATCTCCGCAAACAGTCCCGCCGTCGTCACTATGCAGATAGCCATTGCAAGCGTGATGCGGTATACTGCCTGAAGCGTGCGGTTGGGTGCGCTTCTCTCCGCACTTTCACTGCGGCGTCTGCAGAAAAGAAGCAGTGCCGCTACCGTAAATATGATGCCGAGCGCGAGCATATATAAGACCGACGACGTGCGGCAGATGACACTTGAGCCGACGCCTTGTGTGAATACGGACATTATCAGCTCAACCGGGACGTTATGAAATCCCGCAAGTGCCGGTACGAGATGCCCCTCGACCGTCATCGGCAGAAGCGACTCAAGTATACCGGTAGTTACGGCAATCGCAATACGAGGAAAGAACATAACGATTCCGGTGATTACAACATTGCTGAACACTGTTCCCGTAATCGTCATCGCGAACGCCGCGGCCGCCGACACGTACATCGCCGAGGTGAAGCAGCCCAGCGCGTACATCACGGACGACATAATGTTCATCGTCAGGTACTTATGAAGCAGGCTGACCGTCAGGAATGATGCCGCAGTCGAAATGACCGCCGACACGGCGAGCCATGTGAGTACCGCCGCGAAGAAGCTGAGAAAGATGCATACTCTGGTATGCGGTAGCGCGTGGTGGAAGTCGGACGAATTGCGGTGATTGATAAATCCGAACATGACATATGATATAAGCGGTGCGGCAATAAAGAACAGCAGGATGAGCATCCCGTTCATCTGATAGCCCGAAACGCTCTCCGCGACCTGAATTGTGCTTGAACTGTTTACGTACATGTTCCGCTGTGATATCGCCTCACCGACGGGAATGAGTACCGCACTGACGGTGAAAATGACAAGAAAAATTATTCCGATAAGTCGCAGACGGCGAATTCCTTCAAGATAGAGCCCGCCGCTGAATATTTTTTTGTTTTTCATTCTGCCGCCTCCTCAGTCAAGATTGAAGGAATACCCGAGGGCTTCCATCTCATAGGTGAATACTTCCTCAAGCGAGAGGGGAAGCACGTCGAGCAGTACCGGCTTCATCGCCTGAAGGGAGGCGACCGTCGCATCCCTGTCGCCGCGCACGATCATGTTTGCGACGCTGCCGGTCTTGACGAACCGCGTGATGTCGATTCCGGTAAACTTGGATCCGTCATAGTCCTCCGCGAACGCTATCTGTATCTTGAACTGCGCCGTCTTGAGATTCTGTATGTCGCTCTCAAGTACAAGTCCGCCGCGATGCAGAAGCGCGAGCTGATCGCACGTATCCTCAAGCTCACGCAGCGAGTGCGATGTTATTATCGCCGACGCTCCGCGGTCGATCACGTCACGGCAGATGAGTTTCTTGACGTAGTTTCGCATTACGGGATCAAGTCCGTCGAACGTCTCGTCAAAGAAGATATAGTCGGGACTGGTCGAGAGTGCGAGCACCGTCGCCGCCTGACGCTTCATACCTTTTGAAAATGTGCTGACGGGCTGCTTCGGATTAAGTCCGAGTGCGGCGGTAAGCTCCTTATAGCGTGCATTGTCGAATTTGTCGTAAAGCGACGCGTACATCTTTGCCATGCGGTTCATCGTCGCTCCGCCGAGGAAGTACAGCTCATCCGGCACGTATGCGATACGCCGCTTCACCGACGGATTCTCCCATACAGGCGCGCCGTCGATGGTGACGCTGCCGCCGTCCGCCTTGTATACGCCGTTGATTATTCTGAGGAATGTGGATTTGCCTGCCCCGTTTGAGCCGACCATGCCGTAGATGCAGCCGTCATTTATCGTACAGCTGATTTTCGAGAGCGCTGTGAATTCGCCGAATTTTTTAGTCAGGTTTTCAGCCCTTATCATCTGTTATCCTCCCGTTTGTATTAGTTTCCGTATGTGCCGCCCTGCCGTATGCTTCGTTTACGCATGCGATGACTGTGTCAACCGGAATTCCTGCGGCTGCGAATTCCGACGCGAGTTGTGACAGCTCCGACATTCTCGCGAGCTTGTGTCCGCTGATCGCCGCAACCGCACCGTCGCAAACAAAATAGCCGCGTCCGGGGACCGAGTGGATCACTTTGCGCGAATCAAGCTCCGAGTACGCCTTGAGTATAGTGTTCGGATTGACGGAAAGCTCTGCCGAGAGTGAGCGTACCGACGGCATCAGTGCACCTTCCGCAAGTATTCCCGCAAGCACGTATCGCTCGACGGAGTCTATGAGCTGTTCGTAGACTGGTTTTCGCGACATTGGATCTATCTGAAACATCCTGCACCTCCGTTTCTTCTGTACTATGTGTGATAGTACAGTTATATAATACACCGCACATATTTGTTTGTCAAGAGGGTATTCGCAAAAAATAAAAAATAATCGCACGGTCGCACAATTCGCCGGAATGTATCCAAATTACTGTGATATTATTAAAGAAAGCGCGTTCATAATTCCGTAGGGCTATTGACAAGCAATTTTTGCCAAGATATAATATATATGTATAAATGTCTCTGTCAGTATCGGTAACTTATATAATATTATATTAACATGATATGCTCGGATGATGCTCATTCAGTCAGGAGGACAGTATGAAGAAATCTCTCGCACGGACAATATCCGCAATTCTCGCAATAATAATGCTCATGAGCTGCGTCACTGTATTCCCCGCGACAGTATCGGCGTCGGGCGGCGTGACGACGTACAAGTACGTCAAGGTCAGCACGCTTACTCCGGGAAAATCCTACATAA
>CAZMRH010000123.1:0-5131 GCA_964568705.1 uncultured Lachnospiraceae bacterium | reverse complement strand
CGGCCTGAGAGGCAACGTGCTGGACAACGCAGCGAAAAAGGCGGCACAGATGATTAGCGCCGACAGCGTAATTTACCTTACGAGCGGCAGTCTTGGTTTTCTGATGCTTGAACATATGCCGAAGGATATCAGCTACACCGTTGTCGTAAATTCACCGACGCTTGCAGACCGCATGAAATATCGTGATAATCTGACCGTTTTCATCACGGGCGGCAAGATGAGGATGCACGGAGGCACATCTCTTGTTGATAGTTTCGCGACATCGTTTGTGAAAAACATGCATTTTGATATGTGTTTTCTGACGGGAGCGGGAGTAACTGCGGAATTCGGGCTGACAAACGGCACGGATGAAACGGCGACCTTTCAGAGAGCGGTGCTTGAAAATTCAAGGCGGCGCGTTTTGCTGATTCCGTCGGCTAAGGTCGGGGTCAACGCCTTTATTAAAGTTGCAAAGGTAAATTCCTTTGACACGATGATAACCGACTGGGACGCGCTTGAGGATGAGCTGATAAAAATTGAAGAAACGGGAACGGAAATCGTTATCGCGGAAAAGGAAAACCATAATGAGCATGAAGGATAAAATGCACACAGGTGAACTGTATCTGAGGGAACTGATCGATTCGATAAGATAAATAATTATGGCGGGACATCTCCCGCCATTTTTTATCTATAAATCGGTTGAAACATTTACAACCACTGCGCCATTGAAAATACGGCGGCTTGTGATAAAATAGAAGTATCAAAACCGTAAAGGAGAGTTACCATGATACATTTACCCGAAAATCTGAGGAAGTACCGTATCCTAAAGAACCTGACACAGGAGGACGTCGCCGACTATCTCAGAATTACGCCGCAGAGTATCTCAAAATGGGAACGCGGCGAATGTTATCCCGACATCACCTTTTTACCGGCACTTGCATATATATTTGAAACAAGTATTGATGTGCTTGTCGGTATGGATGCGATACGTGCCGAGGAGACGCGGTATAACATTCATAAAAAGGCAATCGAGCTTCAGCGAAGCGGCGATTATCAGGCGGCGGAAAAAGTCTACCGCGACGCACTGCTGATTTATCCCAATAAGCCGGGGATGCTTATGGGACTTGCGGGAGTGCTGGCATTGCAGGGTAAATCCGAGGAAGCAGTGGAACTGATTGAGAAAGGGCTTACGCTTTCTGAAAATGAGAAACAGAAATCGACAATGCGCGCCGTGCTTTGCTTCCTGTACTTAAAGTGCGGTCAAAGCGAAAAAGCAAAATCACTTGCAGCCGCGCTTCCGCATAAGAGGGAAAGCCGTGAGGTGATACAGCCGATAATTGAAAAGGAAATAGATGAGGAAGAGATAAACAGTAATATAAAATATATTTTGCTTGGCAGCGATGGTGAATATTAATAAGAAAATACAACAAAAAGTAAGGTACCCGTATGGAAGAACAATTCTTTCATACGGGTACCTTTTAATTATGCTGTGTTTATATCAAAACTGATAAATCCAGGTTTTTTGTCCCGTTTTACCTTCTCGTCACCCATCTGCCGCAGGTGAAGTCCGGTATCGACACAGGCGTACCGCCGAGACTTATTGACTGCTCGGTCAGTGGAGATATAACTATCCATGATGCTGCATCGTACACGTCAAAGGGCGGTTCTTTACCTTCAGCGACACAGTCGATGAAATCTTTCATCATGAAGTAGTCCATGCCGCCGTGACCCTGGACCTTAAGACCTTTTTCGACTGCTGCCCAGTTATCGTTCAGATACTTTTTTGAAAATTCAAGGAAGTTGCCCCAGAGTGAAGTCGGACGATACTCGTCACTCTTGTTGACATCATCGAGGAAGATGACGCGGTCATTTTCGCTGAACATACCCTTCGTGCCGTGAATCGTAAGTCCTCTGCCGTATGCGCGGGGAAGCGTCGTGTCAAGGCGGAGCGTGATCGTCTCACCGCCGGCGCAGGTGATGATAGTCGTGACGATGTCGCCCTGAGCGAATTTTGTATTAACAAGCTCGGTATCGTCCGGCTTGTTTGCGAGGATGTATTCATGAAGACCGCACGCCTTTGATGCGACCGACACAAGCGACACCATGCGGTTGCCGCGATTTATACCGAGCATATGCGCGATAGGACCGAGCTCGTGAGTAGGGTAGTTGTCGCAGTTGCGCTTTATGTAATTCTGGAGGCGGTAGTGACGGTTCTCGACACCATATGATACCTCCTCGCGGAGATCGTGCATGTAACCGCCGTCGATAGCGACGATAGTGCCGAACAGTCCCTCGTCTATCATGTTGAACAGAGCTGTTTCATTCCAGTCATACATGCAGTTCTCGAGGAACATGAACGGTACGCGTGTCTCCTCCCAGGTGCGGACAAGATCGTGACATGACTGTACCGAGTACGCGCCGCCGACTTCAAGTCCGACAGCCTTGCCCGCCTTCATCGCCGCGATCGCTATCGGAACGTGCATGTCCCATGATGTGGAGATAATGACTGCTTCAACATTTTTGTCGGCGAGAAGCTCACGGTAATCTGTATAGCCCTTTGTGCCATCATTACCCTGTTCTTTTAAAAACTTAAGCTGATTGTTGACGCGATCCTCATAGCAGTCACAGACTGCGACGATTTTGGTCCTGTCGTTCGGAAGAATAGCATCCTTTATGAGTGATGGTCCTCGGCATCCGAGACCGATCACGCCGACATTTACCTTTTTCATATCCAAAAACCTCCGGTTGAGTAGCATATTAACTTGACTAAATTATATCAGCTCATACTGTAAATTTCAACAGCTTTGATTGTATATTTGTGAACACACTTAAAATGTTTACCTATGCCGCAAAATGTCTTTCAGTCAATTTGCCGAATTATTTTTACTGTGTATCACTTGCGACAAAATTTGCATGAGATGACGTATATAATAAAGTCGTAAAAGAACCTATAGCGGAGGGACATATGATAAAAAAAGACGCAGATGTGAAATTCGATAAAAAAGGCGGCTGCCTGACGGCGCATATCACAGGCGACATTGATCATCACAATGCGAAATACGTCAGGGAAGCGATAGACGGAACGCTCACAAGCGAGAAGCCGTCGGCACTCATACTTGAGCTTGGAGGGATATCGTTCATGGACAGTTCCGGACTCGGACTTGTGCTCGGACGGTACGCAAAGGCAAAGGAAGTCGGCTGCACCATGCGGATATGCGGTGCGGACAAGCGTACTGTAAAGCTTCTCGAAATGGCAGGAGTTGGTCGGATAATTGAAATAGCCGCGGTGAGCGGAGCAAAAAACGGCGGAGGAAAGTAAAAATGAAGAATAAAAACGTACCTGAAAACGAGATACACATCACCTTTAAATCACTGAGCGAAAATGAAGGGTTCGCACGGAGCGTGGCGGCATCGTTTACTGCGATGATGAACCCGACAGTCGAGGAGATGTCGGATATCAAATGCGTCGTTTCCGAAGCGGTGACAAACGCAATCGTTCATGGCTACCGTAATTCCTTCGGTGAAATACGTATGGTACTGCGCCGCTATCCGGGACGTAAGCTGATAATCGACATAAGCGACCGCGGCTGTGGAATATCGGATATCGCACAGGCGATGGAGCCGCTGTTCACGACGGACGCTGAAAATGAGCGCAGCGGCATGGGATTTGCCGTTATGCAGGCGTTCACCGATAAGATAAAAGTAACGTCACGTGAGGGTTGCGGAACAAAGGTAAAAATGATAAAGACGCTCGGAGAGCTGCCCGGCCGATGATACATAAAACGGGGAGTGAGCCAAGTTATGAAGACCACATACGAAAAAAATCCGATGTATCTGAAAATGGCGGCGGGCGGCGACGAGAGCGCGGTCGAGCGGTTAATTGAAAATAATTACTCGCTTGTCGCCGGAATCGCACGGCGTTTCAGCGGACGCGGTTGTGAAACGGAAGATTTGATACAGATAGGCATGATCGGCATGCTCAAAGCGATACGGTCGTTTGACACGGAGCGCGGCACAGCATTTTCGACCTATGCAGTACCGCTGATAATGGGCGAAATACGGCGTTTTTTGCGTGATGACGGGCTTATAAAGGTCAGCCGAATACACAAGCGCAATGCGGCGGTGCTGATGCGTGCGCATGAGAAATTCGTCACGGAGCACGGCAGAGAACCGCAGCTGTCGGAGCTTGCCGAGATGAGTGAAATGACAGAAGAGGCGGCGGCTGAGGCACTTGAGTCGGCAGCGCCCGTTCATTCACTGTCGGCGTCCCTCGGAGATGACGAAAACTTCACGCTTGAGGCGACCGCTTCATTTTCCGAAAATCCGATGGAGGGTGCACTTGAATCAATCGCACTCAGAGAAGCAATTGGTAAAATGCCTCCGCTGTGGCGACAAATAGTGATACTCAGGTACTACCGCGATAAGTCGCAGCAGGAGACGGCGCGTATACTGAAGCTTACGCAGGTGAAGGTGTCGCGCGAGGAAAAGAAGATTTTTGAAGCGCTGAGGGAATCCCTCAGTGGATGAATAAAAACCGGCAATATATAAGTAACCCTCCTATGGCAGAATCGAGACCATAGGAGGGCTTTATTCATTTAATATGACTGCTCAGTTCGGAACATATTTCTTTGAGAATATCAGCCTGCCTTCTGAGCGCCGTTTCATCCTTTAATAATATTCAGCAGCAGCTCCGGATTATCAAGCAGTATTTGCTCTGCATCCATACCTTGAAACTCTCCCAACAAATCAGTTTTTCAGACTCTGCAGCGGTGCGGGGATGCGTCCGCCGCGGCTGATGAACTTTGCGGGGCTTGACGTGTTCACCTTCATTACCGGAGCATGACCGAGCAGCCCGCCGAATTCAAGCGTATCGCCTTCCGAAAAACCTATCGCCGGTATCACGCGCACTGCGGTAGTCTTTGAGTTTACCATTCCGATTGCGGCTTCGTCGGCGATTATTGCGGAAATCACCTCTGCGGGAGTGTCGCCGGGAATTACGATCATGTCAAGTCCGACTGAGCATACCGCAGTCATCGCTTCAAGCTTTTCTATGGAAATAGCGCCGCATTTTGCGGCTTCAATCATTCCTGCATCCTCTGAAACGGGAATGAACGCTCCCGAAAGTCCGCCTATTCTCGAGCATGCCATAACG
>CAZMRH010000122.1:0-5133 GCA_964568705.1 uncultured Lachnospiraceae bacterium | reverse complement strand
TCTTTACAAAGCCCGATGCTATAATACCGCAGACGATGTCCGCACCGATAAATGTCCCCGCGCACGGCGGATAATACGTGCCGCCATCGCTGAATCCGAACAGATTTTCAGCCTTTAACGGGGCTGTGGTGAACGGAGTCATACCGATGCCGCAGTACAGCGAAAGCATCGCGGTATTCCCCGTAATGACGCGCTTATCTATCTGTGATTCCGCTATACCGACTGCCCTGCATGCTTCCGCTACAAGTGAAGCGAGCGCGTAATGGATCATATCTTTCAATGACTCTGCCTTGCCATGTACAGCAGCTCCCGCGCGTCCTATCACATCAGATGCAACTGCGGTCTGCGGATTTTCACATCCGACTGCCGCAACGATTCTTCCAGATGTAAGCTCCGCGAGCGCAAGCGCCACCGTCGTTGTGCCGATATCGACGGCGATACCGAAGCGTGCGTTTATATCAAAAGTATCTGTCGTATCTACTGACGCAAGCGCTATCTGACGTATCGGCTTTTTTGAGGTGAGCCATATTGACGCGTCGCCCGTGACGCTCGTCATGCATACCTTTATCCTGCCGTCAGGGTCAGGCTCAGGATCAAGCATACCCGCTGCCGATACCCTGCATTTGCCGCAGGTGCCGCTTCCGCCGCACGGATAATCAAGGGCAACACCTGCTTCGTCAAGCAGCCTCCGGAGGCTGACACTGCCGTTGAATTCAACCTCACGGCTTTCGCCGTCTATCCATACCGTAAGTCTCGGCATATGTACCTCCGTGTTTAGTTTATTTATACTAATGTACCATAAAGGCTGACGGTTGTCAATGCTTTTGATGTGTGCGGTTTCTTTTTTACGCGTGCCTTTTTATTCAGCCGTCTTAAACCGGCAATGTAATTTCTGCGCAGATAATGTTATACGTATGCATAAATCAATTTTATGATAAAAAACTTCTCAAAATATGTTTTTTGATGGATGTAAAAAACTTTTTTTAAACATTTTAGCGAAATGATGTTGACAAAACAGTTAGACATGCGTATAATATAAAAGCGTTAACATGTAAGCTCATTCGGGGGCATACCCGAAAATACATATACACGGAGATATAATATGACCGCTCCGACTAACAATCAAATCAACACCACGGTAGTCACGCCCGACTACACAAAAAAGCTGCCTGACGCCGAGTTTGACGTAATGCTCGCAATCTGGAAAGCTGTTCCGCCCGTCAATACCGCATTTCTCATGGACGCGGTCGGAAAGGCGAAGGGCTGGAAAGCTCCGACGCTGATATCGTTCCTTGTCAGGCTTGAGAACCGCGGATTCATTTCCTCGGAAAAAAAGGGCAAGGAACGCTTCTACTCCCCCGTCGCGTCAATGGATGACTATATCAGAACAACCACCGAGCAGTTCATCGAACAGTATCACGGCGGCTCATTTGTCGCGCTTATTAATTCGCTTTACAGCAACAAGAACCTCTCGGAATCTGATATAGACAATTTGCTCGAATGGCTCAAAACGAAATATTAATTTTATGCAATTTAACGCCGGAGCGTCATCTGATGCTCCGGCTTTTTTTGTTCAAATTATCGCATATATTTGTTGACAATATGCACAGCTTCGTTTATAATGCTTATATATAAGCAAATGTAGGAGATGACATGAAAAAGTTTTTATCCGTACTTACCGCGCTCACCCTGCTGCTCTCTCTGATACCGTTATTTTCATATGCCGCCGATCCTACGACTGCGGCTTTCGTTTTTAACCGTGCCGAATCAGTCGCGATTCTCGGCGCATCCGGTCAGTCACGCTCTTTTTTATACGGCGACGTGAATGTCGACGGCAAGCTGAATGCGCGTGACAATCTGATGATAAAAAAACAGCTTGCCGGTTTTACATCGGACAGTTTTGACAGCGCCGCGGCTGACGTAAACCGAGACGGCTCATTCAATGCGCTCGATCTTATGTCTCTCAGGCTGTACATGGTACGTAAGTCCGCGAATCCCGGCAGAGGCACAGTATCGGAGGGCGGCAGTTTGAACGCATACTTCGACGCATCTGATTTATCGGCTCGTATTGCAGCATCAGGTGGTACGGCTTCTGCGACGCTTGATCTGTCAGATGAGAATCTCTCCGCATCCGACTTCACGCACGCAGTCATCGTTTACAGCGGTGCTGACGAAAGCGGTATGAGTGTTTATCCGTGTGCGGGAGAGGTCACTGTACCCGACAACGACATATGCATTACCTTCGCTACGACTGCGTCCGACGGATACCATGTCAAGATAATCAGGCTTGCCGACTGTGGATTATGGAACGGCAATATCAACGCATTGTCATTTTCGCTTACCGCCGCCGATTCCGTTTCGATTGATTCGGTCGCGTTCTGTCCTAATGCAGATGCGGCGTGCAGCTTTGCGACGTCACGTGAGGTTTTGCGTAACGGCAACGGCAATTATGAAAGCGACAGATGCGTCAGATACACGTTCAGCAATACGACATTGGCGAGCGCGATAACCTCATCAAACAACGCGACTGCCGCGTATGATTCTGCGGAGGACGCGCTCAAGGTCACGGTTACCGCGGCAACAGATCCGTGGGTATACCTTGATTTATCAAGTAAGAACATCTCCGCCGACGAATACAAGTACATGGCGTATGTGTACAACGTACCCGTGAATACGGTCAAGGTAAATCCGTCGTCGGAGATATTCTTCTGCGCGGGTGATATCACCGAGCCGACCGGCGGATGCTCAACTCAGTTTGATGTGACTAAGGACGGCTTCTACGTCTACCGCATCTTTAATCTCTCCGATGTGTCGTACTGGAACGGTACTGTCCACGGTCTGCGCTTCGACGTATTCTTTGATTCGGCTGTCGGCGACTGCACGTACATTGATTCGGTCATCTTCGGCAAGGACTTATCGACGCTCTCGACTGCCGTTGATGCCGCAAAAACCGCCGCTGCCGCGAGAATATCCGCTCCAGATGACGCCGCCGGAATATGGAGTACATTCACCGACTCCTGTACCACTTCCCCGCTCGGTCTCGGTACGGCATACATGGACAAAGGTTCGCCGGACAATCCGATACACTTTTCCGCCGGTAACGCATCTCTCATGACTGAAGCTAACATCTCCTCAAGGCTTGAAGCACTTATCCTCAAGACTACCGGCAAGACTGTATGCGTCGAGATAATCGACGGCTTCGGTGCGCTCGGTGACAGCTATGCTGAAAGCTTCGGTGCGTCGGAGATGCTGACCTGCAAAATAATCACGGAAAGCGATTCGTACATCGTGTATCACAGAGTTGAAGTCACGATTAAGAAGGTCATTTATGACCACGACCTCGGCCCTGACTGTGACGACGCGGGCGCTGCGTCAATACTGCTTAAGGCTCACAAATCAGGCGAGATAAAACTGCTCGCGATAACGCACGTCTGCACAAATCAGTCGGGCGCATACTGCATCGCCGCAATGTGCGACTATCTCGGCATCACAGACGTCGCAGTCGGCACGAATATCGACAACGGTAAGCTCAGCGGCGATCACAACGGAAAATGCTCGACGACACCTGCCGCCGAATACTGGACTGACCATACCGCCCCCGTGCTTGAGAGCAACCGCGCGATACTCAGGCGCATACTTGCGGCTGTTCACCTCAGGTGCGGACGAGGTAAGCACGAAATCAGGCAGTCAGCTCTTTGCAGAAAACGTATCGCTCTACATGTGCGGCGCCGGCAATACCGACAGTCCCGGCGACATCGAGCACAACATCGTAACTGACCTTGTCGCGGCGCAGACTGTCATCAATTCCCTGACAGTGCTCGGCGTGACGACTGTATTCTCAGGCTCGAATGTCGCAGGTCACATATATTGCGGTCAGCCACTTGAGAACTGCGATGACGACTGGGTTGTCAAGGGCTGCTACTACTGGCAGAATTGCGGAAGCGGCGATTATGGGCGTAACGCATGGGATCTCGCGAACGTCTACTACGGCATTTACGGCTCGTCCGGCTTCTGGTGGACTTCCGGTCCCTCCACGATCACTGTCAACTCCAACGGCTCGATCAATATATCGAGCGGCGGAAGTCAGTACTACATCGGTCAGCTCGCATCCGCAAGCGATTCGGAGATCGCAATCGTGTTCAACAGGTGCGTTCTGCCGTACTGATCGCTCATAAAATCTATATGGAAATCGGGATGCTTCAATGCTTACTTTTCGCAGTGCTAACCGCGCGGATGTGCCGCTGATACTCAGATTCATCATTGATCTGGCAAAGTATGAGAAACTGGAAAATGAGGTGGTCGCAACGCCTGAGCTGCTTGAAGAATGGTTATTTGACAGGCAGAAGGCAGAGGTCATCTTTGCCGTGTCGGACGGGTTGGAGGTAGGCTTTGCGCTGTTTTTTCACAACTTTTCGACGTTTCTCGGTCGTGCGGGCATCTATCTTGAGGACTTATACGTCATGCCCGAATACCGCGGTCGCGGTTACGGTAAGGCGATACTCAAACGGCTCGCCGAAATCGCCGTTGAACGCGGCTGCGGCAGGCTTGAATGGTGGTGTCTTGACCGAAACTGTCCGAGCATTGACTTTTACTTATCCCTTGGCGCGATACCTATGGATGACTGGACTGTCTACCGCATAACCGGTGATGTGCTTACGGATATGGCAAAGTAACGGCGATAATTTTAAAATCAAACGCAGAAAAAAGGCGGGGCTTGCCCCGCCTTTTTCTGATATGGTCAATATTTATGGCTGCAGCTGACCTTACTTCAGCTTCTATCTTACTGATTCTCAAGCAGCGCGTCGTTGTAATCGTTCGCCATACGGTTCCATGTACGGCGGTCTACCTCTCCCGTCACATCAAGCCCTGTGATCTCCTGATACTGCTTAACCGCGTTCTCGGTTGCCTCATCTAATACTCCGTTCAGCGGAATATTACCGATAATGTCCAAGTACAGCTTTATACTATTGAGCATAACCTGTACAATAAACACAAGGTCACTTCGCTCACCGCGCTTGATGTTCCCCTTACGGTTCTGCGGGAATGGCTTTATCGCAAGCGGTTCTTCCAGCAGCTCCGCGTATTCCAGAAATATTGCCTTGGCACGTTTATAGGTCTCGTTATCAATGACCC
>CAZMRH010000121.1:0-5215 GCA_964568705.1 uncultured Lachnospiraceae bacterium | reverse complement strand
AGAAAAGCACCTGTTTCCCGTCCGCAAGCTTCTCACGCACCGTCGCAAATACTCCCTCAGTGGAGCTTTGTGCGTATTTTGATCGCTTAAGTCTCTCAAGTCCCGCCTTGTCCTGTGCGCAGATATGCGTTACACCGAAATTTCCGTCATATGCCGCGCCGAATACAGCGCCCGACGCTTCATTTACTATGTAATCGGAGCATATGCCGCACAGTCCGCCCGATGCGCTCGTCATGAGCATATCTCGCTCACGGCATTTGAAAGCGAATATGTGCTGAGGATACCCGCCGCCACGCCTGAACGCCTTATCCGTATGCGTGCAGACTTTTTCGCACGCACCGCAGTCGGTGCACAGAGACGCGTCGATCACAGGTATCGTAAATCCCTTTTTATCGGTGCCGATTTTCAGCGCACCGTGCGGGCATATGTCAGCACACGCTGTACAGCCGTGACAGTCGGCCGCATTGCCGTATTTGAGAAAACCGTTCATGCCGCCTCCGCTTTATTCTTTACTCTTTACTCCGCTGTGCCGCTTTTATCGCACATCTCAGATAATCGCACGACTTATCACGCAATCCATTTATAATTCCGTCGACCGCCGCATAATCGGTTCCGTTAAGCGGTATGGCTTTCGCGTCATCAGGTTTCGTGATGATTCTGTTCGAAAGTCTGAACGTCTGCATCATGTCGGCGACGCGCGACTTATTTTTAAACAGAACGGGAACAACAGGCACGTGATACAAAAGCGACAGAGCCGTGCCGTGAAAGGAATTCGTCACGATGCATTTCGCCCGCTTCACCGCGTCGATAAATTCACATGGCGACGCAAGTCCCACCTTCCGTCCGTCAAAGTCAGCGTACGCGCCGATTCCGTCACAGTACAGTATTTTTACGCCGCACCGTTCCGATATAATTTCGCCCGCACGACTTACATCGGGCGAGCGTCCGAGGTTATAGACGAAAACGTATTCGTCATCAAGCGAGATACTCCGCGACACCTTATCAAGCGTCTCGCGTCCCGCAAGAAACACAGGATCGCACACCGCGGTACACTCGATCCCAATTTCATCGAGAACGGCGCAGAGTGAGGTTTCGCGAACGCTTACTAAGTTGTAGCCACCGAGCAGTTTGCGGAATTCTTTATCCGACTTGCCACCATCCGGTGCGTATCCGCTTGCAGCATAGGAAATTCTATATCCGTTCAGATCGTCCGCAAAGAATATCGGGTCGTACCTGCCCTGCATCCTGCACCATATCTGATCGCTTCCGCACACAATCATATCAAGGCCGAGCGCGTTTATCTCATCCGCATTTCCGACCTTCGGCGTCATGCTGTATTCCTTTGCAAAATCGTCAGACGCACGCATTCTGGTACGAAGGCTTTTCTGCAGCTCACGCTGTCTTTTCGAGTATCTGTAAGCTGTGCGGATCATGCCGTGAGTCAGGCAACGGAAAAATACCTTATCATACACGGAAGCGTCCGGCTTCGGTGCGTGGTACGGTGAAGTGTAGTCGATAACACGGCAGTCACAGCCAAGCTCCTCAAGCTTTTCCCACAGTGCGTACGCTTGAAGTGACGCGCCGAAGTTGCCCGCATTATGAAACGTCAGTATCCCGCATTTAATCATCGGTCTTTACCCCGACTTGCGGCAGTACCACACATCCGAGCTTTCCCGCATCCCAGTTGGCGATCGGCACTTTTGCCGAATTCGCGACAATCTCAAAGCAAAACGCGTCGTCAAGGAAGAACAGCGGATTCTGAAGTCCCTTGTCATTTACGGTGTAAAGCGTCAGCACCGCCGTGTATTTTCCCGCCGTCAACGGCGAAAAGTCAAATTCAAGGTCCGCGTTCTTTGTTTCACCGGACTTTACCGCAATCGGGCGGCTGACTGTCGCCGCACCTATCTTCATTCCGTCAAGGCTTCTGATACTCACGCGCAGATTCAAGCTGTCATAGTCCTTATCCGAATGAATCTCGGCTGCCGCGTGAATCTTCGCATCCGCGTCAAACGACATCGACTGGGTATCGGTGAAGTGCATCGACGCAATTCTTGCGTCATTCGGCACATTCGGTGATAGCTTCCTGTCGGAATAATCGTTGTCAGTCGAAAAGCGAAAGCTGCTTCTTTCGATATAATTGCTTATCGCCTCGGATACGCCGCCGTCGAATATAATTTTCCCGTGATCCATCACGATGCATCTTGAGCAAAGCTGACGTATCGTGTTCATGTTATGGCTGACGTACAGCACCGTGCGCCCGTCATTCACTGCCGCCTCGCGCATTTTATCAAGGCACTTCTGCTGAAAATGTATGTCTCCTACCGCGAGCACCTCATCCATTATGATTATTTCCGAATCAAGGTGTGCCGCGACTGAGAACGCGAGCTTCACGTACATCCCGCTGGAATACCGCTTGACAGGAGTGTCTATGAACTGCTCACATTCTGAAAATTCGATGATTTTATCTATTTTTTTACTTACCTCGGCGCGTGTCATTCCCAGTATTGCGCCGTTGAGGTAGATATTTTCGCGTCCGGTTAGCTCGGGATGAAAGCCTGTCCCCACCTCAAGCATACTCGATATCCTGCCGCGTATGCGTATCTCGCCCGCAGTCGGTGCGGTGACGCGTGACAGGAGTTTCAGAAGTGTAGACTTGCCCGCGCCGTTATGACCGATTATCCCGAGCGCTTCGCCCTTTTTTATCTCAAGATCGATTCCGTCAAGCGCGAGCATGTATTCTTTATCGTTATAGCTTCCCTTTGCCGCGCCTATTATCGAGTTCGGGTCTTCCTTCCCGCGCACTCTTGCCCAGTAGCTCTGTATATCCTTCTGAAGCGTTCCGCTGCCGATCACTCCGAGCCGGTACTGCTTGGATACGCCCGTTATTTCTATCGCATTATTCTCTTTCACCTGCGGCACCTCCTCAGACAGTATCCATAAACGTTTTCTCAACACGGTTGAACAGCACCGTCCCGAGAAGCAGTATCACAAGCGAAAGTGCGGCTGAAATACCCCAGTACATATACGGTATCTCACCCGTGCCGAGGAACGCATATCTGAACACCTCCGTTACGGGTGCCATTGGATTGAGCATACACAGTACTTTCCACTTATCGGGAAGTGAGGATACAGGGTAAATGACGGGGGTTATGTACATCCAGAGCTGTATGCCGAAGCCAATGACCACCGTCAGGTCACGGTATTTCGTGGTAAGTGACGACACGATGATTCCCATTCCCATGCCGAGCATGCCGACCTCGAGTATCAGAAGCGGGACAAGCGCAAGCGCCCATGTGACGTGAACGCCCTGTCCGGTCACGATGTAATAAATGAGAAACACCGCAAATATCGCGGTCTGTATTAGAAAATTCAGTACACCCGTCAGCACCTTTGATACCGGCACTGTCAGTCTCGGAAAATACACCTTTCCGAACACGTTCGAGTTTGCCGTGAAAGTCTCAGCCGTGCCGGTGATGCTCTGTGCGAAAAATGTCCACACGGTATGCCCGCACATATAAAACAGAAAATACGGTACGCCGTCGCTTGCTATCCCCGCAATCGTACCGAACACAAAGGTCGAGATAAGCGTACTGATTATCGGTGAAAGTGCAATCCACGCGGGCCCGAGCACCGTCTGCTTAAAGAGCGTCTTGAGGTTGCGCTTCACAAACATTACGACAAGGTCACGGTATTGCCACAGCTCCCGTATATTCAGTTCAAACAGCTTGTTTTTCGGCTTTATCACCGTCACCGTTTCACCGTGCATCGCGTCCTCCCATCGTTATCGTCCGAGCCCTGTAATTTTCTTTATCCATGCTTTCAGCACAAATATGTTTCTGTGTTTCTTCTCAAGCTTTGCCGGAAGAAGTTTTGTATAGTACCATACGTCACCGGTCATTACCGCCCTGTAGAAGCAGTCGATCTCCGTTCTGCGCTGCCTGTCCTTGATTATCCGGCACTTCTCCCGTCTTATCCCGTTACCGAAATAATCCTCCGCGATACCGCGCACTTCCGCACTCTCATGCAGCACGGTAAGATCGGCGGAAACGTGCGACTTTGATGCATCGTCACCTCTCGCATAGTTGGCGAGGATGACCGACATCGGATAATAGAACACGTACGGGTACATTTTATCGAAATATGTGTCATTCGACGCCGATGCTTCTCTCATTTTTACAAGCAGCTCCGCAAGCTGCGGCACTACCATGCTCTTTTCACTGCTTCTGGCAAGTGAGTCAGCACGGAACTCGTACATATATGTGATGTCGGCAATACATATTATCCTGCCGCGCATGTACAAATAGTACAGCACGTTCAGAAGCATATCCTCACCTATACGCATAGTATTTTCGATTTTTGATATTTCCTTCAGTATTGAAGTACGGTATATCTTGTTCCATCCCTCAACGCCGAAGGTAGAATCATATATGAGCCTGAGTGTCTCATATGATCCGCTCCCCGTTTCGAATACTCCTTCGGTAAATCGGTACTGCTTCGGTTTTTCCCCCGCGGCGGTATATCTCTCATGCTGACCGATGACAAGGTCTGTGCTCTCATCAAGGTATGAGGTAAGCTTTCCAAGCGCATCCGGCGTAAAGTAATCGTCTGTGTCGATGAAGATCATATACTCGCCGGTGCAGCTCATTATCGCCGTGTGCTTTGCCATTCCCGCACCCATGTTCACTCCATGGCGAAGCGTCTTAACAAACGGATATTTCCCCGAATATTCCGCGCAGATATCGCCTGTTGAATCCGTCGAACAGTCATCGACTATGAGTACCTCAAAGCCGTTATAGTTCTGCGACACTACCGAATCAAGACAGCGTCTGATATATTTTTCGGCATTGTAGGCGGGAATCGCAACTGTTAGTCTGTGTTCCTGCGCGCTCATTTTACTGAGTTGTCCTCCGCGTACCACTTCAGGTAGTCCCGCAGTCCCGCTTCAAGTCCGACCTTCGGCGAGATGCCGAGTCCCGTTTCAAGTCTCGTTATATCGGCCTTGCAGTGCAGCACATCGGCCGCACGGCGCGGTGCATATTCGATGGGTACCGTAATACCGCTGTAATCAAGCATAATTTCCGCAAGATAGTTTATCGTCACGCTGCGTCCGCTTCCGATATTATAAACGCCTGTCTTATCCGCAGCTGTCGCTCCGTGATAGTTGAACGCCGCAACATCCGACACATTGACGAAGTCGCGCGTCTGCTCACCGTCT
>CAZMRH010000120.1:0-5329 GCA_964568705.1 uncultured Lachnospiraceae bacterium | reverse complement strand
CCTCGCCGGCGATAAGTCCGCTCAGCGTGCTGTCGTCGAGCGGCATCTCGTTTGACACCGCGATATCAAACAGCACATTTGAGTGAGTCGTGCCGAACACCACTCGGAAGTCGTGCATTGATACGGGTGACGAATACTCCGCGGCGATTCGCGATATGATGTGTTCCACCTTTTCACGCAGCTCATTAGTGCGCTCGTCATGTATGTTTACCGGGTCAAGGTGAATGACGAGGAATATATTATCGTCGCAGCGGAAGTCTTCCTCGATATCGTCGATAAGGTTGTGACTTTCCATCATGTCCGCTTTTGAATCGACCTCGACGTGCACCGACGCAAAGCATCTGTCCGCGCCGTAGCTGTGTATCATTAAATCATGTATGCCGAGTACGCCGTCGTAAGAGCGCAGCTTCTTGACGATTCCGCTGACGAAGTCAACGCCGGGAGCGACGCCGAGAAGTGTATCGGACGATTCGCGGATGAGCTTTATGCCGAGTACGATGATATAGACTGCAATCAGGCAGCCGAGTATC
This sequence comes from uncultured Lachnospiraceae bacterium, assembly GCA_964568705.1. Taxonomy (GTDB): domain Bacteria; phylum Bacillota; class Clostridia; order Oscillospirales; family CAG-272; genus CAZMRH01. Next base: position 4,799 of record CAZMRH010000120.1, on the reverse strand, counting down.
GGGTCGGTCAGCGGTCCCGTGTACGGTGCAAGCAGCATACCGACGACGACGGCAAGCGTCGCGCCAACGTCACCTATAGAATCGACAGCGGACGCCCTGAGAGACTGTGAGTTTATCGCCTTGCCCATCGTGCGGTAGAATGCCGCCATCGCAAGCTTCACAAGTACGGTCGCCGACATAATAATGACGGATAGCATCGAAAACGGTTCACTGTCGCCGCCCGCGATTATCTTTTCAATAGAGCTTTTAAGCATCTCAAGACCGAGCATCGTAACGATTATCGAGATGAACAGGCCGCACAGGTACTCCATCCTTGCGTGACCGTAGGGATGCTCCTTGTCGGCAGGTCTGCCCGAGAGCAGGTAGCCGACGAATACGAATATAGACGAACCAGCATCGGACAGGTTGTTTATCGCATCCGCGATGACAGCGACGCTTCCGCCTAATATGCCGACTGATATTTTAACGATAAACAGAAAAAGGTTGCTGACGATGCCGACAATACCCGCGTTTCTGCCGATCTTCAGCCGCTCCTCCGAGGTTATATCTTTATATTTTTCCGATATGTTCAAGTGATCACATCCTATAAAAATGTATTAGTATTATAATAGCACAATTTGCGGCTTCTGTCAAGCGCAATGTTCCGTCATAATGCACACCGTCGGCAAAAAAATGGGGGAGAAGCAGCCGCTCTCGTCTGCCTCTCCCCCATTTGTTCTGTTGCAGTGTTCAGTCGATTTCGAGATACTCGTCTCTGCCCGCTCCTACCGACACATACTCTACCTTTGTACCGATTCTCTCCTCGATATACTTAATGTACATCTGTGCCGCCTTCGGAAGCTCGTCATACTTGCGGCAGCCGGAAATATCGCACTTCCAGCCGTCGACGTACTCGTACACCGGCTTTGCGCGGTTAAGTCTTTCGCCTGACGGGAAGTCGTCACATATCTCGCCGTCAATCTCATAATGCGCGCATACGGGAATCTTATCGTAGCAGGACAGCACGTCCATCTTCGTGAGTGCGACGGTGTCAGCGCCCTGCATCATCGCGCCGTATCTTGACGCGGGTACGTCAAAACCGCCGACGCGGCGCGGTCTGCCTGTTGCCGCACCGTATTCGCCGCCCGCTTCGCGGAGGATGTGCGCTTCGTCACCGAACATCTCGCAGGTGAACGGTCCCTCGCCGACGCAGCTTGAATAAGCTTTCATGATACCGACAGTCTTGTCGAGCTTCTTTCCGGGGATACCCGCTCCGACCGGTGCATATGCCGCGATGGTCGATGAGGATGAGGTGTAGGGGTAAATACCGAAGTCAATATCGCGGAGTACACCGAGCTGAGCCTCAAACATCACGTTCTTGCCCTCGTTTATCGCGTTCGTCAGGTACATCGTCGTGTCGCAGATGTAGTCCTTGAACAAAAGTCCGAACTTCTCAAGCCACGCGATCATCTCGTCCGTGTCGACAGGTTTGCTCTTGTATCCGTCGCGCACCGTGAGATTCTTCCATTCAAGGATGGCGGGCATTTTTTTCTTCACCGATTCCATATCGAGAAGATCTCCCATACGGAACGATTTCTTCATGTATTTATCGGAGTATACGGGTGCGATACCACGTCTCGTCGAGCCGAACTTCGCGTCACCCAGCCTGTCCTCCTCGAGGCAGTCGAGCAGCTTGTGGTACGGCATGCATATTGTCGCACGATCGGATATCTTCAGATGCTCCGGCGTGATGACAATGCCCGCGTCGCGCAGCTTCTTTACTTCACCCGCCAGATGCTCCACGTCAATAACCATGCCCGGCCCCATCACGTTGACCGTCTCGTCGCGAAGTATTCCCGACGGAAGAAGGTTCAAAATGAATTTACCCTTGTCATTGACGACTGTATGTCCGGCGTTGTTGCCTCCCTGATAGCGCACGACCACGTCATAATCGGCTGAAAGAAGGTCTACCATCCTTCCCTTTCCCTCATCGCCCCAGTTCGTTCCGACAACTGCAGTTAGCATTAGTATATCTCCTTTATTTTTGATTGCATATTCAGTATAACAGTCGTACTCTTAAAAATCAAATACAGTAATCTTATGTTTTCTATTATCCGTCGTTATGCCTACACTCTGACCGCGATATCCGCGCCGAGTGAGCCCTTGTTTGCTTCAATGAGCGGATACACGATGTCACGCAGGTACTCCGTAGTCTGCGCCTCAGCCCGTCCGGTGAATTCCTCTGGCTTCACTATCGTGTCAAGCTCTTCCTTCGTGATGTTGAAACGCTTATCCGCGAGGATTCTGTCAAGCAGATCGTTTTTGCCGCCATTCTGCTTGACTTCCTTTGCAGTCGCTACCGAAAGCTGACGTATCGCTTCGTGAAGTTCCTGCCTGTCGCCGCCGCGCTTTACGCAGTACATCATGATGTTCTCCGTCGCCATGAACGGTATCTCCTCGTCAAGATGGCGCGCGACCACCTTCGGATATACCGTGCCGCCGGATATTACGTTGATGTACAGCGTAAGTATGCCGTCGACCGCGAGGAATGCCTCGGGAATGGAGATGCGGCGGTTTGCCGAATCGTCGAGTGTTCTTTCAAACCACTGCGTCGCCGCGGTTATTGCCGGGTTCATCGTATCGCATATCACGTATCTCGCAAGAGACGCGATGCGCTCGCTTCTCATCGGATTGCGCTTGTACGCCATCGCGGATGATCCGATCTGTCCCGATTCAAACGGCTCGTCGAATTCCTTGAGGTGCGAGAGAAGTCTGATATCGTTTGAAAATTTCGCCGCGCTCTGTGCAATCCCCGACAGTACGGCAAGAATGTTGAAGTCGATCTTTCTGGAATACGTCTGACCGGATACGGGATAGCAGCCTGAAAATCCCATCTTCTCAGCGATTAGTGAATCGAGCCGCTTCACCTTATCGTGATCGCCGTCGAACAGCTCCATGAAGCTTGCCTGCGTTCCCGTAGTACCCTTGCTCCCACGCAGCTTAAGGTTATCTATCTGAAAATCAAGCGCTGCGAGATCAAACGTCAGATCCTGTATCCACAGCGTCGCGCGCTTGCCCATCGTCGTAGGCTGTGCCGCCTGAAAATGCGTGTACGCAAGTGTCGGCAGCGCCTTATGCTTATCGGCAAACTTCGCCGCCGCGTCAATCGCGCATATCAGCAGTCTGCGTATCTGCAGCATTGCTTCCTTCATCTGGATCAGGTCGGTGTTGTCGCCGACGTAGCAGGAGGTGGCACCGAGGTGTATTATCCCCTTCGCCTTCGGACACGCTTCACCGTAGGTCAGCACATGCGCCATAACGTCGTGACGCACTTCATTCTCATGCCGCTTCGCGCTTTCGTAGTCGATATCGGTGATATGTTCGCGCATTTCCGCTATCTGCTCGTCCGTTATCGCGATGCCCAGTTCTTTTTCGCTTTCAGCAAGCGCTACCCACAGCCGTCTCCACGTGGAAAACTTGAAGTCAGACGAAAAAATATGCTTCATCCTGTCGCCGGAATACCTCAGGCACAGCGGATTCTGGTATACGTCGTTCATCTTTTCCCTCTCCTTTTATAAGTGTCTGTCATCAGACAAATCAATTATATTATAATGTATTTCACCTCTAAAATCAAGACAATGCGCTTAAAAATCACAACCTTCGCTCGCCCGGGACAAGTCACGCGCAGTAATGGAAAATTTTCTTTGTAACGGACTTTCAAAAACGTTGATTTTTTAACATATTAACGTATATAATTTTAAATGAATGCAGTCTGCGCCCACAGTTCACGGGGCGTGGCGGAAAGGAGAGATATGGGCAAGAAAAAGTCACATGTGCTGTCGGTAAAGTCGGTTTTCCTGAAAATCAAGACGATAACCGATGCGATGAATGAGGACAGAGTGTCGGTTTACGCCGCTCAGGCTTCGTTCTTTATCCTTATCTCCGTCGTACCGCTTCTGTTCCTGACACTCTCCATCTGCAACTATATCGTACCCACAGCACCCGAGGAACTGCTTGATTCGCTCATAAAGCTCGTTCCGGAAAAATATTCCGATTTTTTTCTGACCGTCACCCGAGAGGTCTACAACACATCGTCCATCTCGTTCATCTCGATTACCGCAGTGTCCGCTTTCTGGAGTGCGTCACGCGGCGTAAAGGCTGTGTATCACGGCATCGCATGCGTCTACGACAAGTATCCGCGCGGAAATATCCTCTACGATATCCTGCGCTCGTTTCTCTACACCGTCACCTTTATCGCTCTCATGCTCATCTCGCTCATCGTGCTTGTGTTCGGCTCAAAGATCAACCGCTTCATTCAGACGAACATCCCTCAGATAACCTTTGTCACCAACATAATCGTACGCGGACGCATAATCTGGTTCATTGTTTTTATCACGGTGTTCTTCGCGGTCATCTACGGCGCGGTCGCGCGAAGCGGCAAGGTGTTCGGCAGGAAGAATTACGTCAACAGCAAGGTCGCGCCGAAGGGATTCAGAAATCAGCTTCCCGGTGCAGCATTCGCCGCTGCCGGGTGGCTCATGTTCTCGTATGCGTACTCGCTCTACTTCACGTTTTTCCCGACAGCGTACTACATTTACGGCAGCCTCGGCGCGATAGTATTCCTGATGCTGTGGATATATTCGTGTATGATAATCATGCTTCTCGGTGCGGAGATAAACAAATTTATCGCAAATCCCTAAATATACGAAAAAGAACCGCATTCCTGCGGTTCTTCAGACTGAAGACAAAGTCCCGAAAGGGGCTTTCAGACTGAAGACAAAGTCCCGAAAGGGGCTTTATTTTTTTGCAAAAGTGGATAA
>CAZMRH010000119.1:0-5344 GCA_964568705.1 uncultured Lachnospiraceae bacterium | reverse complement strand
GTGCCGCTTTTATCTCGCCCGTCTGATACTTCAATATGTCGACGAGCATCTCACGCTCCTTCATATCGTCAAGCAGTGCGTCAAGCTCGTTTTTGACTTCGGCGAGCTTTGAGTACGACCTGCCGTACTCCGCGATCAGCGCTGCGTCGTCCGCGTAGCCGTCAAGTATGCCGATATATTCACTGCGGTCACCGAGGATGCGGCTGTCGTCCTGCTCATAGATATCCATGAGGATGCGCCCCGCATCCCTGAGATGCGATACAGGTACGCTGCGTGAATTTATCCTCCCGGTGCTTCTGCCGTCAGGCGTGATTGTACGCATAAGGAGAACGTCGCCGTTCTCATCCGCCGATATGCCGACTGCGTCAAGTGCGGCGGCTTCATCTTCGGTCACGTTAAACAACGCCGTCACCGTGCCGTCATGCTCACCGCTCCGTACAATCTCACGCCTCGATTTACCGCCGACCGCGAGATTCATACAGTCGATGAGGACGGATTTGCCCGCGCCCGTCTCGCCCGTGACAACGGAAAAGCCATTCGTGAACTCGGCGTACAGCTGCTTCGCCACCGCAATATTCTCAATTGATAGTGCCCTGAGCATAGTAGCCCCCCATTCGCATTGAAGCCTTACTCAACAATTGTCTTTTTCAGCTTCTTCACCATTGCCGTCGCGATATCCCCGTCTCTTGCCACCGCTATTACCGTATCGTCTCCCGCGACGCAACCGAGTATGTCATGACCGCGAAGCGATTCAAGTCCCACCGCGACCGCGTTCGCAAGTCCCGGATAAGTCTTGACGACGATTATGTTTCCCGCGAAGTCAATTCCCGTGATAGATGCACTCAGTGCATTCGTATATACATGATGACCGTCGCTCTCCTGCGCGGTCTGCGGTACGACGTATCTGTACTTGCCGTTCTCACACATGACCTTCGCGAGCTTCATCTCGCGTATGTCTCTCGATACAGTCGCCTGCGTGACCTTATAGCCCTCGCTTACGAGATGGTCGATAAGCTCCTCCTGCGTTTCGATGTCACAGGTTTCAATGATCTCCATGATTTTGTTATGTCTTCCTGTTTTCATTGTGCTCCTCTTTCAATGGTCGTTATTTAATCTTTGTGTATACCGCGGCATGCAGATCACCGTCGCTCACCGCGCTCTTTTCACCGAGTATGAACTGCATCAGGAATTCACGGTTCCCGTCGCCGCCTTCTATGGGTGACATCATAACTCCCGTGCATCCGAATCCCACGTCCTCCGCCGCAATCTTCACCTTCATCAGCGCCGCGAGATGACAATGCGGCTCGCGTACAATCCCTCCCTTACCGATCGTCGTCCTGCCACATTCGAACTGCGGCTTGACAAGGCTTAAGTAGATGCCGCCATCCGCAAGTATACCGGGAACGTGCGGTATTATCAGCGTCTGCGAGATAAAGGAGAGGTCGGCGACCGCTATATCGCATTTTTCGTCAAGTGTGTCGGATGAAAGGTTGCGCGCGTTGAAATGCTCGATGTTCACCACGCGCTCGTCATCTAAAAGTGACTTGTCAAGCTGACCTGCGCCTGAATCTATCGCATAGACGCGTCTTGCGCCACGTTTAAGCAGGCAGTCGGTAAAGCCCCCGGTCGACGCGCCGATATCAGCCGCGCACATACTCGTAACATCAGTTTTAAATCCGTCAAGTGCTGCCGCGAGCTTTATCCCGCCGCGTCCGACATAGCTGTGGAGACGCCCGAGTATTTTCACCTCGGTCGCACCCGTGATATCGAGCGCCGGCTTCTTTATCACCTTGCCGTCAACTGCGACAAGTCCATTTTCGATAAGCTCCTTCGCCTGACTGCGGCTCTTCGCAAGTCCGCGTCCGCTAAGGAATATGTCAAGCCTCATTTGCTGCGTCCGACGAGGTACACCGGCAGCTTGCAGAGCAGATCGCTTCCACTGTAGCCCGACACCGCTTCAGCCGCCTCAAGCGCCAGCCGTTCGGCTTCCTTTTCCGCTTCAGTCACACTCATGAACGAAAGTGAGGTTTTGCGCCCGTTCTTCTCGTCGCTTCCGACAGGCTTGCCGAGCACCGCCGCGTCGCCTTTAAAGTCAAGCAGATCGTCGGTTATCTGGAACGCAAGTCCGAGCGACTGCGAATATTTTTCGATATCTTTTTCAATATTCGGATTCTCCGCACTTCCCGACGCTATATAACCGAGCATCGCCGCACTCTGGATGAGTGCGCCGGTCTTGAGGCTGTGGAGGTGCTTCAGGTCGTCATACGTCGCCGAATCTGACGAAAGGTCAATGTACTGCCCCGCGCACATGCCGTAAATCCCCGCAAGTCCCGCAAGCGTAACTGTTGCGCGACGCACTGCGTCCGGCGTAACATAACGATTTTCCGCAAGCACCTGAAATGCGTAGGTCAGGAGTGAATCACCCGCGAGCAGCGCCACGCCCTCGCTGAATTTCTTATGGCACGACGGCTTTCCGCGACGCATATCGTCATTATCCATGCACGGCATATCATCGTGGATGAGCGAGTACGCCTGTATCATTTCGACCGCTGACGCGAACGGGAGCGCCGCGCGCTCGGTCCCGCCGAACATACGGCAGAACTCAAGCGTCAGAAACGCTCGTATCCGTTTGCCGCCGCCGAGCGTGCTGTATGCCATCGCCTCAGTAAGATGCGGCGCATATGTTTTGTCGGGCGTGAGGTATTTCGCAAGCGCGCCCTCGATTATCGCCGCGTCTGCCGCAAGTGCCGCACGAACGTCTGCCGTCATTTCATCTCACCCATTTCCGTTTCCGTCATCTCGCCGTTCCCGCCGTCAGTCAGCATCACGACCTTCTGACGCGCGCCGTCAAGTCTTGCGTTGCACAGCTTCACAAGGCGGACGCCCTCCTCGAACAGTCCGAGTGATGTATCAAGCGGAGCGTTACCGCTCTCGAGCGCGTGTACTATCTCCTCAAGACGTGATATCGCCGTTTCAAAGGTCATGTTTTCCGCGTTCTCCGCGTCGGTTTTCTTTTCAGCCATCGTCATTTATCCTTTCGTTTGCCGGCATTCCTTTTTATTTCCGTTACGTCCGCGCCGACCTCGCCGTCCGATGTTCGCAGTGTGATGTGATCGCCGGTCTTGACATCCGCGACGCTCTTGACTATCTTTCCGCCCGCCGAGTACACCGCGCTGTAGCCGCGCGCTATCACCGACATGGGATTGAGTGCCGAAAGTCTGCCCGCGACCGCCGTCATCTTCGCTTCGCTTTGTCCGATCGCGACAGTCCCTGCGCGGCACATCCTGTCGTAAAGCGATGACGTTACCATCGTTTTATCGTCAATGAAGCTCATCGGATTCCTGAGTGCCTGTGACGCGGCAAGTGACGAGAGTATCTCGCGCCGTCTGTCAATCATATGTTTTATCACCGCGCTCTCACGCGTGATGAGATTTTCGATTTTTGCTTTTAACTCCTGCGTTTCGGGAAGTGCGATCTCAGCCGCCGCCGACGGTGTAGGTGCGCGCTTATCCGCGACAAAGTCGCATATCGTAAAGTCCGTCTCATGACCGACCGCCGATACCACGGGTATCTGTGACGCATACACCGCACGTGCGACACCTTCGTCGTTGAAGCCCCACAGATCCTCAATCGAACCGCCGCCACGCCCGATTATGATTACGTCGGCGGACTTTGTGCGGTTGAAGTATGCAAGTCCCGCAATAAGCGAGGCGGGCGCGTCCGGCCCCTGAACAAGCGACGGGTAAAGTATGATCTTGGCATAAGGAAAGCGTCTGCCGGACACGTTAATCATGTCGCGAATCGCCGCACCCGTTGCCGAGGTTATGATGCCTACTCTTTTCGGTATTTTCGGCAGCGGCTTTTTGTGCGATGCGTCGAACAGCCCCTCAGCTTCAAGCCTGCGCTTAAGCTGCTCGTACGCTATGTAGAGCGCACCCACGCCGTCAGGCTGCATATCGTCCGCGTAAAACTGGTACTGACCGTCGCGTATGAACGCCGACACGCGTCCGTGCAATATCACCTTCATGCCGTTCTCCGGTTCAAAAGTGAGCTTCGCAGCGCTTGATTTGAACATCACCGCGCGCATCAGGCTGCCCTCATCCTTGAGCGTGAAGTAAAAGTGCCCCGTCGCGTAGTGATTTTTAAAATTCGATATCTCGCCCTTGACGTAAAGATTTGCAAGTGCCGGATCGCGGTCGATAAGCCCCTTTACGTATTCATTAAGCTGCGTTACGGTGATCGCCGAGGTAATCTCCGGTGATGCGTTATTCATTTCGGCTTCCTCCCGCGTCAGTTTATTTTTCTTCCGTGTCGTGGCTGTGTCTGTATGCCGCAAGTCTGGCGATTCCCGCCGCGTTGTCCGATGAAAAACGTGGCTCGGCAAATCCCGCGGAGTACTTTTTCAGCCTGTCCTTAATTATCGAACAGCTCATTACGCCGCCCGCGTATATTAACGGTATATCGCCGTACTTCTCCCTGACGGCGGCGCTCATTTTTTCAAGCGTCGATGCGACCGCGCCGAGCACATACGCCGAAGTCACACGTGAGTCATTTGTCGTTCGGTACAGCTCTGCCGCTTTATTCTCAAGTCCCGACAGGTTGCACTCCATGCCGTGCACCGACTCTTTATACTGCGGTATCTTTCCGTCTGCTTCAAGCGCAAGCTGTTCCATCGCCGCACCTGCCGGGAACGTCAGTCCCATCGCAACACCGCAGCGGTCGATCACCTGTCCGGCGTTTAAGTCAAGTGTCCCGCCGAGCTTCGTTATTCTGAATATCCTCTCGTCGTCCGGCTCGCACAGAAGCACCTCAGTCGTGCCGCCCGATACATGAAACGCGGCGAATTGTTCACTCATCAACGACTCAGTCCCCGATGAATACAGTGCCGCCATGATATGACCGCACTGATGCGAAAAGCAGTATAACGGCACACCGAGCGATGCTGCCGTAAGTTTCGCAGCACTGATCCCCGCAAGGAAGCACGGCATGTATGAGCCGTCCGCATCACGCGGGGATACCGAGCATCCGACCGCGGCGATATTGTATCCGTCAGCGCGTGCAGACTCAAGTACCGACACAAGCTCATCGCATAGCTCCGGTATCGCCTTGACGTGTGCGAATACCGCGTCGCTTTGCCTCAGTCCGCGCTCACCTTTACCAACAGGTAATAGCCGCTTAATGTTCGCTATGATTCCGTTACTGTCACTGTATAGTGCGAGTGATGTGGTGTAGTTGCTTGTGTCGACGCCGAGATATAGGTTACGCATGCCGTCGGTCATTGTGCATCAGACTCCGCTGTATCGGTAACTGACGCGCCGCTTTCGGATACTGCGGTGACATCATC
>CAZMRH010000118.1:0-5350 GCA_964568705.1 uncultured Lachnospiraceae bacterium | reverse complement strand
ACGATGTCACTCGTACATGACAAGCTCGATCTGTACAGCGGCAACGACGATCAGATCGTACCGCTGATGTCACTCGGCGCAGTCGGCGTGATCTCGGTGATATCGAACCTGCTGCCCGCCGAGACGAAACAGATCTGCACGAAGTTTTTCGAGGGGGACATCGCGGGAAGCGCCGCGCTCCAGTACAAGTATCACAGACTCATCGACGCGCTGTTCTGCGAGGTGAACCCCATCCCCGTGAAGGCGGCGATGCATGCAATGGGCTACTGCTCCGACGCGATCCGCCTGCCGCTCACCGAGATGAGTGAGGGGAATTACGCAAAACTTATCGCCACAATGCGTGAGCAGGGGATACGGGTATAACCGAAGATCATCTTTGTACGGGAATCAAATACTAAGATAAAAAGGACAATGAAATGGACAAAGTAGAACAGTTTTATGATACGATAAAAACCGAGATGACGGTGACGCTTGCAACCTCTGACGGCGATAGCGTGACGATGCGCGTCGTCAGTCCCGTGTACTATGACGGCGGCGTGTTGATCTTCACGGGTCATGCGTCACGGAAATATGCGCAGCTCCGCGCAAATCCGCATTGCTGCATCGGAGCGGGTTTGTTTTTTACCGAAGCCGACGCTGAATTCTTCGGCAGCACAATGTCGGACGTAAACAAGGCGATGCATGACGCGTACTGTGCGAAATTCCCCGGCGCGTTTGACGAGGGTGTGGATTTCGGAGGCAGAGAGTGCGAATTTATCCTGCTGAAGCCCCGGCGGATATCCGGCTGGGCTTTTGAAAATGACAACACGACGGACGGGATACCGACAGTGCCGTTTTCAATTGTAATAAGCTGAAAACCAAGTAAAGCGAAATAATAAATGCTGGCAGCTTCATACGCGCGTCGATCCCGTCGGTAACTCCGCCACACTGAAGCATTTTTCCAAAGGGATGCGACGCGCTCACCGTGTCCCATAAGGCGCAGGTCAATGTAGCTGAGCGCACGGCTGACTACGCCAAGTTCAATATAGCTGATGTTTTGTTCCATGGCAGTTCCTCTTGAAGTCATACCATATATTTTTGCTTATTGTTACATTATACTGCAACATGTGCTGATTTTATTATATGTATATTTATACAGTATTTTTGTAAAAACGCACAGTATTTTAGTGCAAACTAAAAAATTCGGCGTGAATCCGGAAGATTCACACCGAAGAATACGCATATATAATTCCCTTACTTAAGCAGCTCGGCTGCGGCGCGTTCTGCCGGGAGTGCCGCCTTGTACCTGGCGATGTACGCGTCAAACCCTGCTCTGCCGGCATCATCCGGCATACATTCGCTGCATACCGCATCGGCAAAAACGTCCTCTTTAAGGTACTTTTCAAGACTGCGTCCGCGTCCGTTAAGCATATATGACGCAAGCAGTGCGATACCCCAAGCGCCGCCCTCACCTGCGGTCTCCATTACCGCGGTGGGAACGTCAAGCGCGTCGGCAAGCAGTTGCTGAGCCACTCCCGCCGTCTTGAACAATCCGCCGTGACCGGTGATGCGCTCAAGGTGCATGTTCTCGTCACGTTTCAGTATCTCCATGCCTATCTTGATAACGCTGAGCGACGAATATAGCTCTGCGCGCATGAAGTTTGCAAGCGTCAGACGGCTGCCCGGAGTTCTCAGATACATCGGCCGTCCCTCGTCAAGCCCCGTGATATGCTCGCCCGAGAGATAGTTGTACGCAAGCAGTCCCCCGCAGTCAGCCTCGCCCTCGGTCGCCTTACCATACAGGAGCGAATACAGTTCATCCGTACCGATATTTGCGCCGAGTGCCGATGCGAATTCGCCGAATATGCCGACCCATCCGTTTAGCTCCGACGTACAGTTGTTGCAGTGCACCATCGCGACGGGATCGCCCGACGGCGTGGTCACAACGTCGATCTCGGAGCGGCATTTTGACGGCTGTGCGCCGAGTACGATCATTGCGAACGCCGACGTACCCGCCGAAATATTGCCGCTGCCCGGAGCGACCGAATTCGTCGCGGTCATACCCGTACCCGCGTCACCCTCGGGTGGACACAGCGGCGCGCCAGCGTTAAGCTGTCCCGACGTATCGAGAAGTGCCGCGCCCGCATCTGTCAGACACCCCGCGTTCACTCCCGCCGGAAGAACCTCCGGAAGTATATCATGCATATTTATGCAGATTCCCTGCATGTCAGCCATCCTGTTGAATTTTTGCAGCATCGCCTCATCATAGTCGCCGCTGACCGGATTGACGGGGAACATCCCCGACGCGTCGCCGATCCCGAGCACACGCCGTCCCGTCAGCAGAAAATGAACGTGCCCGGCAAGCGTATTCAGATGGCGGACGTGCGACACGTGGCTTTCTCCGTTAAGCATCGCCTGGTAGAAATGCGCCGCGCTCCACCGCTGCGGTATATGGAAGCCGAACGACGAGGTGAGCACGTCGGACGCTTCGGCAGTCGAGGTATTGCGCCATGTGCGGAACGGCACGAGCAAACGGTCGTCACCGTCGAACGCAAGGTAGCCGTGCATCATCGCCGAGATGCCGACTGCCGCAAGCGAGCGTATTTGAGTGCCGTACTTTTCGTTTACGTCGCGTCTGAGACTCTGATACGCCGCAGCGAGACTTTGCCTGATGTCGGACTCGGAATACGTCCAGTACGAATTTTCAAGTTTATTTTCCCACACGCACTCGCCCGATGCGACCGGACGGTTTTTATCGTCGGTCAGCACCGCCTTGACGCGAGTCGAACCGAGTTCTATCCCGAGTACGGCGCGCCCCGATTCGATAAGCGACTTTGTTTTGTCATCCCCAGCGAAAACGCTTTCCGATTCAATGATACCTTTCATTTTGCATCTCCCTGGCCGTAGTACGCGTTCGCACCGTGCTTGCGCAGATAATGCTTGTCGAGTAATTCTTTTTGCATCGGCGCAAGTTCGGGGTTCAGCATCTTGGCGTGGAACGCCATAAACGCCGCTTCCTCCGCGACTACCGCGTTGTGCACCGCATCTTTCGCGTCACGTCCCCATGTGAACGGGCCGTGGCTGTAAACGAGCGCGGCGGGAACGCTGTCCGGATCGATTTCGCGCTCGCGGAAGCACTCCGCGATCACGTTTCCCGTCTCCTCCTCGTATTCACCCGCAATCTCGGCGGACGTGAGCGGACGTGTGCAGGGTATCTCTCCGTAAAAGTAATCGCCGTGAGTTGTTCCCACGGCGGGGATGCCAACACCCGCTTCGGCAAATGAGGTCGCCCATCTTGAATGTGTGTGTACAACTCCGCCGATATTCGCGAATTCACGGTACAGCACGGCATGCGTGGGTGTATCGGAGGATGGCTTATACTTACCCTCGACTGTCTTTCCCGTCATTATATCGACGACGACCATATCGTCCGCCGTCATGCCGTCGTATTCAACGCCAGACGGCTTGATCACCATCAGTCCGCTCGCTCGGTCGACTGCCGATACGTTGCCCCATGTGAATGTTACAAGCCCGTATTTCGGCAGTGCGAGGTTTGCGGCGAGCACCTGCTCTTTTAGTTTTTCAAGCATACTTTTCTCCTGAATTATTATTTGCTGTCGCCGGATGCCGCGCCAAGTCCTCCTACAGCACGCATCAGCCCTTAACGGAGCGTTTCGCATAAACAGCGCAGATCCGCCTTTTTCAGTCTCTGATCAAACGCGCTGCGACCGTGTGACAGCACCATTCCGGCCGAGCATGACGCACGGCACGGTGAGTCGGGGAGACCGAGCGTGCGACGTCGTCGCACAGGTTCTGTACCTTCACATACGCGTGTGCCGAATCGGTTATGCTGCGCAGTATAACGGCGAACTCATCACCGCCGATACACGCGTTTATATCGGTGGTGCGTGTCGATTCCCTCAACGTCTGCGCCACCGTGTTTATCAGCGTGTATCCGCAGTGATGACCGTAGGTATCATTACAGCTCTTGAGGTTGTAGATGTTTATCATCAGCGTCGCGTAAAGCTCCTCGCTCTCAATGCGCTTATAGCCTCGGAGAGGCCGCGGCGGTTGAAAAGCCAGTCGATCGCATCGTCACAGCAGGTGAACGCCGCCACACGGAAGTCATGCGAGAGCATCTCGCGGCACTCCGGTTCACTTTCGATGACAAGTACGGTCGACGCGTCTTCTGCATCAGTGTTGCCGCTCCAGTAACCGTTCCAGTTCAACGCACCTACGGCGACCCTGTTGACGGAGAGATATCTTTCAAAAGAAAATCGTGCAGTAAGGTATTATCCTCCTCATTTCCGCACATTTCCAGAATCTTGTCTTTAACAGCATATACCTGATTATGCATAACAGTTTATTATAAATAAACATAAATACAGAAATTAAAATACTTCAAATACATTATGAGACAGATGGCGAAAAAAATCAACGAATATATAATAAGTTTCGCTGAATGATTTATGAACATGATCAGATTGTTATTAATAATATTGCAATAATAATTTTGCAAACAGGCGGCGCGGATGTATTAATAAATCGAAACCACAAAAGCGCGCCGGACAATTTTTGTGTATATGCTTGAAAAACCGCAGTCATGCGTGTATAATAAAATATTAGAAGTATTTTTGATAAATTTTCATGTTTTATCGGGGGTATCATATGGTAAACATCATAGGTCTGGGTTACATCGGACTTCCCACCGCACTCATGATGGCAGCACACGGAGTTGAAGTCATCGGTACCGATTACAATAAAGAACTGGTACATACACTTCAGTCGGGCAAAACCACCTTCAAGGAGGACGGGCTTGACGAGCTGTTTAACGCAGCAGTGAACTCCGGAATTAAATTTTCCACGGAGTATCAGGTCACGGACACGTACATTGTCTCCGTCCCGACACCGTACGACGCTACAAGCAAAAAAATCGACGCGAAATACGTCGAGGCGGCGGTCAAAAGTGTGATGCAGGTATGTCCGAAGGGTGCGACGATAGTAATCGAGTCAACGATTTCTCCCGGAACGGTGGACAAGCATGTGCGCCCGATAGTCGAAGCAAGCGGCTTTACCATCGGCGTAGATCTGAACCTCGTCCATGCGCCCGAGAGAATAATTCCCGGCAACATGATCTACGAGCTTGAGCACAACAACAGAACTATCGGCGCGGACGATCCGGCAGTCGGCGATAAGATAAAGACTCTGTACTCATCCTTCTGTAAGGGCGAGATTGCCGTCACCGACATACGCACTGCCGAGATGACAAAGGTCGTCGAGAACACCTTCAGGGATATCAACATCGCATACGCCAACGAGCTCACTAAGATCTGCCGCTCCGACAATATGGATGTATACGAGATAATCAGGA
>CAZMRH010000117.1:0-5379 GCA_964568705.1 uncultured Lachnospiraceae bacterium | reverse complement strand
GGTGACTCGTCATGATCGAAAGCATCTCCGCACTGATCATTCCGGCGGTGCTTCTTCTTGTCGGACTGCTGTTCACCTCGCGCCGCCGCGATTATTTCAAAGCGTTCACCGAGGGTGCGCTCGACGGCATGAAAAGCGCGGCGGGGCTGCTGCCTGTAATGCTGCTTCTGATGGTCGCACTGTCGATGTTTTCAGCATCAGGCGCAGTCGGTATGCTGACTGAATGGCTCACACCCGTCGGGAAAATAACCGGAATCCCCGCCGAGCTTCTGCCGCTCCTCATAACGCGTCCCGTATCAGGCTCAGCATCCTTCGCGACATATGCCGACCTTATAACGAAGTACGGCGCAGACAGCTTTGCCGGGCTGTGCGCATCGGTGATAATGGGCTCGTCCGACACGATACTGTACGTATGCGCGGTATATTTTGCAGGTGCAAAGGGCGTAAAGCACACGCGTCACGCGCTGCCGGTATCGTTTGTAATCATGCTTTTATGCATATTTTTGTCATGCTTTTTATGCCGGGTGCTGTTTGCATGACGCGCCGCTGTTACTGAAGTCTCGCAAACTTTATCCCGCCGAAATCTGTGAGCGGCGCATCCAACAGCGTCCGTACCCCGATGCCGCGCCCGTGAAGATAGTTTACGATTGCCGCACCGTCAGGATACGCGAGAATGTCGCCGAAGAAGTACGCCGTGCCGTCGTGATACCCGCCGCAGCCGCCGATAAAGCCGCTGTCATATCCCGGGAGCGCGATGTGACCGGGTGATATCATCAGCACGCTGCAGTATCCCCGTGCGGCATCCGCTATCGTTTTATCGGCGGTGATGACAGTGTCGCCGCACACAAGCGATGAGCACGCGGCATAACCCTGACGTACGTTTTTTATCGAATATCCCGCGTCGGCGGCTGCTTCAAGCACCTCCGGCGCGGTATATTTTATATTCGCAAGCAGCGCATCGCGGAGAATCAGCGCGTTGAAAGCGATGTCGCGGGGATATGCGATCCCGCGTCTTGCATCAGACAGCTGCGGGACAAGCCCCGTACGGCTGAATATTGCATCAAGCTCCGCTTTGTTTTTCAAGTAGTAGCCGCGGTGACAGATGAATTTACCGCCTATAACCGAGCAGATCATATCGGGATGAGCGGAGACCGCCGCAGCGACCGCATCATCGGGCGGCAACGTCAGAACGGTATCGAATGTTTCACGCAGCGCGTTATAGTATTCACCTGTCACGCCGGCTCCGACGAGCGCCGCGGTATCGCATATTTTCATTTTCGCACTTCCCTTCAAAATAATCCGACAACGTAAAAACTCCCGCAGAAACGGGAGTTTTGAGAGTATTCAAAAGCTTAGCAGGGGCGAGTGACCTTGCCGGAACGAAGACAACGTGAGCAAACAGCGATAGTCTTGTGAGTTCCGTCAACAACGGCACGTACCTTTCTGACGTTGGGCTTCCAAGCTCTGTTGGTTCTGCGGTGTGAATGGGAAACCTTCTGACCGAAAGTAACGCCCTTTCCGCAAATACTGCATTTTGCCATTTCAGTGCACCTCCATTTATTATCATTAAAGCTTTATTATTCTTATTGCGGTCTGACGGACGGATAAGTCGTCCCGACAACCATGCACTGGTCATTATATCATAAATAAAATGAAAATGCAATAGCTTTTTTGATTTTCGTCATATTTTTTCTCGGGGATTATTTATCGCCTTTTTTTATGATAAGGCTGCATATCGATGCGACCGCCGCGTACAGCACCGCCGCTATCGGCCATACGATCCAGCTTGTGTCCCAGTTGTTCCACATAAAGCTGATGGCAAGGTATATCGCCGTCGCACTCATCCAGTATATGCCCGCAATGGTATTCATAACCGCGCTTTTCTTCTTCTCCGCTTTTGAAAATTCTCCTTCTTCGACAAGCCTCTGCATAGCCGCGTACTTCACGCCTGCCGTGATGAAGAAAATTACACCGATACCCGCGGTAAACATTGTTACGGAGAGCATTATGACCGTGAAAAATCCGTTTTCCGTAAATGCGCCGATGAACAGCGGTACAGGGGACAGCACGCACAGGCACGTTCCGATAATGTTCGACTTCACATATGTCGGGTGAAACGCCTTCATCTTATCGCGCACCATGCCGCGCACGCCGTATTCGGTATCAAACTGCTCTTTATCGAGGAATTCATACGGTGAATTCTTGAAGCCGCAGTAAACGAATATGCCGACTGCCGCGGCAATTACAATGAACAGTGTGATAAGTCCGATACAGCTCGCGACCTTCTCCGATATGCCGAATGACGGAATTTCTGTCGCCGCGCCGAGAATGAGGAGCGGAATGACGGCAATTATACACATAAACGTAGCTATGGCTATACGCTTCGACATAACCTCGCGTCCGTTAAGATATTCGTTAGCCTCGGCAAGCGTCACGCGCCGGAGTCCCGCTTCCTCACCGTCGCCGGTGAATTCCTCCGATTCTATATCATCCTTAAGTAAATAGTCCGTCGTCACGCCGAACAGTTCGGCAAGCTGAAGCATCTTTGTGAGATCCGGCACTGTCTGCGCGCCCTCCCATTTTGATACCGCCTGCCTTGACACATTCATTTTATCGGCAAGCTCCTCCTGTGACCATCCGTTCTTCTTTCTCAGTCTGATAAGTTTGTCTGCGAAAATCATGATGTTACCTCGTTAATTTGTATTACGGTGGATTCCCTCCACCGCTGATGCAAGTATAGCATTTTTTGCCGTTGCACACCACCAACCGTCAGCTGTCAATCTGTTAACCGGCAGTTGCAGTATGCCGCAAACCGGGGATAATCGGTGTCTTTCCACTGATTTATCCTACGTACTCTTCAGTTAAATGATAACACTCTCACTAATCTTTGTCAAGCCATTCCATAACGGAATTTTCGAATTTTATTACCACATACTTTACTTTTCCGCGCGGTTGATTTATAATGTATTTACTATCATATTTATTGAGGTACTGTCATGCTCATACGTCAGTCAGCGTTCACCTGTGCGAATAAAATGCTTAAAGGTGGGCTTCACTGTCATACAACCCGCTCGGATGGGTCGGGATCACCAGAGGAAGTCACGCGTCTGTATGCCAAGAACGGCTACGACTTTCTCGCGGTAACGGACCACCGCAGGTACAACCGCATAAATTTCGCTCCCGACACCGGCATCACGACAATCCCCGGTATGGAGTTCGACGCATATGTAAAGACTGACGGCCGCGGCTTCCGCTGTTTTCATACCGTTACACTCGGTTCGGACGACGGCTCGAATCCGTTTCTGCACGATCAGCGTTTCAGCAGCGACGACGTGGCAGATCAGGAGGAATATCAGAAGTATCTCGACATGCTTCACAGCGCAAATCAACTCACCGTCTACTGTCATCCCGAATGGAGCTCGACTCCCGCGCGGTACTTCGAGCGTATGCGCGGCAACTTTGCGATGGAGATATGGAACACAGGCTGCGTCATGGAGAACGGGATGGACGAAAACGCCGCGTACTGGGACGAGCTGCTCGGTCAGGGAAGGCGCATTTTCGGAATCGCCTCCGACGACGGTCATCCCATGGAGCAGCACTGCCGCGGCTGGGTTATGGTAAATTCTGATAATAGCGTTCCGTCGATACTCCTCGCACTCGAAAACGGCGATTATTATTCAACCTGTGCGCCCGTGATATACGATTTTTACGTCGAGGACGGCGTAGCACACATCAAGTGCAGTCCGTGTGACGCCATACAGTTCATCGCCGACCGTCACCCGACAAGCATGCTTCGCGGTAAAGATCTGACGCATTATGAGCTTGACCTGTGTGACGGCTACGACTACATACGAGCGTCCGTCATCGACAGTGACGGACGTCGTGCGTGGACAAATCCGATATTTCTGACAGAGTAAAACGATTTAGTCATTTGCAAAATAGCATCCAGTATATATCCGGCAACGATTTTCACAGCTTATTGACGCCAAAAAAGCATCATGTCGTTGAGGTATATAATCTGTAAAAACGAAAAATTGAAAGACCGTATACGGTGCCCCCCGTATACGGTCTCTGGCGTTTTATCGTGTGTACATTCCGCGGCAGATTATCACGCAAGTTTGCCGAGTACCGTCACTGCATCGTGACAGACGAAGCCGCAGTGTTCTGATATGTAATACGACATCTGCGGACGGCATTTTACTCCGCCCTCCTCTGCGATAATCGGACTGTCTTTTTCCGTCATGAGAAAGAACCTGCGCGACGCTTCGCCGTATGCCGTGCTCTCACCCGCATAGCCTGCTGCCGCAAGACTTCTGCACGCGCACATCAGGTGCTTCATCTCGTCAAATGAATATATAATCCGAGGTTTTTCTCCCGTCGCGCCCCTTGTCTGCGCCGTCTGTGCAGTTCCGGTCATTTCGTCCTCTCCTTCCGTTATGCCGCCCCTCGCAAGCTTGGTCACAAACATCTCGCAGCCGCCCTCCTTCGATGGATACACCTGTACAAATACCTTGTCGCCAACCGCGTCAAAGCCCGTTCCCGCGCGCGCTTCGTTAAGTATGCGGCGGAACGCCGTGCGCGAGTGTACGTCCGCGCAGTCGAACGATTCGCAGGTAATATCGTACTGTCTCATGTCGCCCGCAGTCAGTATGACCTTCAGCTTACTTTCACTTATCAATATTAGCTCCATGATAATACTCCTGTGTTTTGCATTACATTATCATTATAATCACACGCCCTCCGAAATGTAACCCCTAAAATACTGGTTGGTGTACCACTTATTCACCGTATTTTGCTCATTAAGTTAATTACACCCCCGGAAAATGTAAAAAAAGCTCCCATACCTTGACGAATAATCCGTTTTGTGATAAAATGTAATGTAACGATTTATTTTCAGAAAGGATAACATCAACATGAAAAAGATATCACTTGTTCTCGCGCTGATCCTCGCGCTGTCCTGCTTCCTCGTATCGTGCGATAAAGGCGGCGGCATCAAGGTCTCCGGCTCGCAGACCACCGCTCAGTCAGCTGACAGCGGAAACGATCAGACCGCGGCAGGAGCCACACGCACCGTCAAGGATTTCAACGACAAGGTAGTCACCATTCCAGAATCAGTTGAGACAATTGTGTCACTCTCCCCTGTATCAACGCTCGCACTCAAGACATACGATGCGACCGCACTCATCACCGGTGCAGACAAATACTCCGCATCCCTTGTCAGCGGACTTAAGGAAGTCAGCGAAAACGATTATTCGAAGATCGACGCGGATATAGTGTTTGCGGATGAATTCACAGACACCTCGAAAATCCCGTCAGGCACAGTTATTATCACCATCCCCGCACCTGAGGCGATAGTCGACGTAAAGACCACGCTTGAGG
>CAZMRH010000116.1:0-5437 GCA_964568705.1 uncultured Lachnospiraceae bacterium | reverse complement strand
TGTCTCCGCCGCTGCCGATACAGTATCCGACCTTGCCGTCATGACTTATGTGAAATACGGCTTTGTTGCGGTATCCCGAGGGCTCGCCGCTGATTATCTCCGCACATTCCGGCACCTCATGCCCGCACCGCCTGAAAGCCGCACCGACTGCCCGCCGTTTGATTTCAAGCTCATGTTCATATGTGATGTGAGCAAAGGCGCATCCGCCGCATTTCCCGAACAGAGCGCACGACGGCGTGATGCGGTAAGGTGAAGGGGTGATGACGCGGATCAACTTTGCGATGACGTAATTCTTTTTCACCTGCATAACTTCGATTTCCGCAGTATCGCCGTCGACCGCACCCTCGGTGAATATCACCGCACCCCCGACCTTGCATATGCCTGAACCAAGCAGATTCATATCCGTGATTTCGGCACACAGCCTGTCGCCTGTTTTAAAAATCATATTATTCTCCGTGCGGCGATGTCCCGCATTTCTTTATTTTACGGTATCATTATACAACGGCACGTATGAAAAGTCAATTTGAAACACAAGAACAGCAGATAAAATAATAAATCTACTTGAAAAATGAGTGTTATTCGGATATAATATAATTTGAGTAAAAATCAGGAAGCGGCATGACCGCGGAAAGCGAGTAATATTAAAATGAGCAAACTTCACATTATCAACCATCCTCTGATCGTACATAAGCTGACAATCATGAGAAAGGCAGAGACCGGCTCGAAGG
Organism: uncultured Lachnospiraceae bacterium; assembly: GCA_964568705.1. GTDB lineage: Bacteria > Bacillota > Clostridia > Oscillospirales > CAG-272 > CAZMRH01. Next base: position 4,709 of record CAZMRH010000116.1, on the reverse strand, counting down.
ACTTCCGCCAGCTCCTTGAGGAAATATCAATGCTGATGGGATACGAGCTTACACGTGACCTTCCTCTCGAAGATATTGACATAAAGACTCCTGTGGCAAAGATGACAGCGAAGCGTATAGCGGGCAAGAAGCTTGCGATAGTTCCGATACTACGCGCGGGACTCGGCATGGTGGACGGACTTCTCAGCCTTATTCCCGTGGCAAAGGTAGGACACATAGGGCTATATCGCGATCCCGAAACGCATCTGCCGGTCGAATACTACTGCAAGCTGCCGCAGGATATAGATAACCGTATCGTCATCGTCGTCGACCCGATGCTCGCGACAGGCGGAAGCTCGTCCGACGCAATCACAATGCTTAAGAAGAGAGGCTGCAACAGCATCAAGCTCATGTGCCTTGTATCCGCACCCGAGGGCGTGGCGAAGGTACAGAAGGATCATCCGGACGTAGATATATACACCGCGGCGCTTGACGAAAAGCTCAACGAGCACGCGTATATCGTACCCGGACTCGGGGACGCCGGAGACAGACTTTTCGGCACAAAATAATGCGTCGTTTTGAATTGAATGATAACGACGGGGGACAGCGTCTTGACAAGTTCGTCACAAAGACTTTGAAGGGGCTGCCCCCCTCTTTGATGTACAAATATATCCGCACGAAGCGCATCAAGGTAAACGGAAAAAGAGCTGTGCAAAATCAGATGCTCGCGTCGGGCGACGTGGTGGAGATGTATATCCCCGACGAGTTTTTCACCGGGGACACTGACGCGTCCGAATTTTCAAAAGTCACGCCAAAGCTAAGTATAATATATGAAGATAAAAACATACTCCTGTGCGACAAAAAGCCGGGAGTGCTCGCGCATACCGGCGATGAGCATGAGAATGACACGAAGTCTATCGCAGCACGCGAGACTCTCATATTTCAGATTCAAGCGTATCTTTATCAGCGCGGCGAGTATGAGCCATCGGATGAAGCTTCGTTTGCGCCTGCGCTTTGCAACCGTATCGACCGCAATACCGGCGGTATCGTCATCGCGGCGAAGAATGCGGCGGCACTCCGCGATATGAACGAGATGATCCGCCGCGACATGATCGACAAGTATTACCTTTGCGCAGTTCACGGACGAACGCGCAATTCGGAGCGGCTTGAGGGGTATCTGTTCAAGAACACAAAGACAAAGACCGTCACCGTAAGTGAGCGCGAAACGCGGGGATCAAAGAAGATTATCACTGAGTACACACAGCTTGCCTATAATAACGAACGTGACCTGTCGCTTCTCAAGGTGCGACTTGTGACCGGACGAACGCATCAGATACGCGCACACATGAATTCGGTCGGACATCCGCTACTCGGCGAAGGGAAGTACGGCGTAAACCGCGACGATCGCAGACTCGGCTACGCGCATCAGGCACTCTATGCGTATTCGGTCAGATTTACGGGTGCTGTAGGCACACTCGGCTATCTGTCGGGACGGCAGTACACGGCGGAAGCTGATAATATCAGGTTCCTCGAGTTCTTCGGCGGTACGGGAATACTGAAGTGAGAATTCCTCCAGACTGATGTTGCGGCAATGGATAAAGAGGTTGACGAATTCTTGGAAAAAAGCGGCTTCGCCCGTGATGACAGCCGCTTTAAGTTTGTCAATATTATCACCTCTCCGCTTGCGAAGGATACTCTCGGTTATGAACAAATGGACTTTTATTCCCCGATAAAAACGAAATAGCAATGCTTCCGCGTCTCCGTGCAGCGTGAAAGTCCGGCAGGGTCAGGAGATATTTATTGTGAAATAGAATGCTTTGAAGATAAATTAAATTTTAAAGTTGAATAGAACTATCAAATGACAACTCCCGGTTTATCGAGGAGCTGATGACAATACACCTCATTAATAATACCACAACAGGAGGTAAATTTTGAAATCAACTAAAGCGCGGGCATTCACCGACGCCCTGCTTTATATCGTATGCGGAGCACTGCTTGCCGTACCCGCGATGAACGAAAACCTGTGGTTCATCGGCTGGCTTGCACCGATACCGGTATTCTACAGAGAAATAATCAACATAAAAAAGCCCGAAAAATTTATAAGACGCGCGTACGGCCGCGGGATGCTGTTTTTCTATGCATACGGGCTGGTCATTTTCTCGTGGTTTCCCGCGCTTTATCCTCTTGATTTCGCAGGATTTTCGAAGGGTGCGGCACTTGTCGTCGTGCTTGTAGCATGGCTCGGACTGCCGCTTCTGCAGGCGTTCGTCTCGTCCTTTGTATTCGTTATCCTCGGTGTACTGCTGCGCAAATGCCATTTAACCAAGAGAATTTATCCTCTTGCCGCCGCATCGCTGTGGGTCGTGTTTGAGTGGATACAGACGCAGACGTGGGCGGGCGTACCGTGGGGCAAACTTGCGCTCGGTCAGACCGGCTGCCTGCAGATGATCCAGTCGGCGTCACTCTTCGGCCCGTACTTCGTCTCATTTCTCATGATACTGTTTTCGGCTTCCCTTGCGACCGCGTTCTACTACACGCTTAAGAACGGCATCGGCTCATGGAAGTCCCTTTCCTGTATCATCGGTGCGGTGATCATATTTTTCAGCAACGCTTTGTTCGGCATCATCCGCTATGGGAACTTTAACAAATATACTGAAGGTGAAGCGATCACTGTTGCGGCGATTCAGGGTAACGTGAGCTCAAAGGATAAGTGGGCGGACAACTCGCTGAAAAATATGCTCGGCGTATATGAAGCTTATACAAAAGATGCCGCTGACGACGGCGCAAAGCTCATTGTGTATCCCGAGACGGTACTGCCGTATGTGTTCAATGATAATGTCAAACTCGAATCATTTATGACAGAGCTTGCAGAGGAGACAGATACCGACATACTGACAGGCGCGTTCCTTCAGGATGGCGATAAGCTATATAATTCCGTATTTCTCGTCACGAGTGACGGCAATGTCGCAAATAATGTATATTCCAAGCAGAGACTTGTGCCGTTCGGCGAATTCGTGCCGTGGAGAGGGCTGTTCATGGCGCTCATACCACAACTTACCGAGGTGCCGATGCTCGATGACGATGTTGCGGCGGGCAATTCTACCGCACTTCATGAAACGCAGTACGGAAAGGTCGCCTCGCTCGTCTGTTTTGATTCAATTTACGAGAGCCTTGCGAGAAAGCAGGTGAAGGACGGCGCAAACCTTATCTGCGTGTCCACCAACGACTCATGGTTCTCCGACAGTCCCGCCGTATATCAGCATAACCGACACTCAATACTGCGCGCCGTCGAAAACGCAAGATATGTGGTTCGCTCGGCAAACACCGGAATCTCGTCGGTCATTACACCTACGGGACACGTCACAAAATACCTTGATCCGCTCACCGACGGCTACATTACAGAAGACGTGTATATGCTTAATGAAATTACGCTGTACACGGCGGTCGGCAATATTATCGTGCCGGTGTGCGCTGTCATCGTCGTGCTGTTCGGTCTGATGTCATACTTCGGCAGAAAGCGCGAGAAAGAGGTGCTCGTATGACGATAGAAATAAGCACCGCCGACGCGGGAAAGAATATCCGTGAGCTTCTACGGCGTGATATGGGCTATTCGTCGGGCATGCTGAAAAAGTTGAAATTCAAGGAAAATGGGATAACGGTAAACGGCAGCTTCGTCACGGTGCGGTATGTGCTTCGCGAGGGTGACGTACTTGTGCTGAAAAGCGAGGACACAGAGGCTGATGTAAGCCCATACATCGTCCCCGTCGACATAGATATACCCGTAATATTTGAGGACGAGCACCTGACCGTGGTCAATAAGCCGCCGCATATAGCCGCGCATCCGTCGCTCGGTCACCGCGATGATACGGTGGCAAATGCGCTTGCCTACAGATACAGCGGTAAGCCCTACGTGTTCCGCCCGGTTAACCGTCTTGACTGCGATACGAGCGGACTGATGATAACGGCAAACACAAAGCTCGCCGCGTCAAAAATGTACCGTGTGATGACGGGCGGCGGAATACACAAGGCGTACATCGCGGTACTCGACGGTGAACTTGAAACAGGCTCAGGCGTGATACGCACCTTCATCAGACGATGCGCGGACAGTATAGTCAAACATGAAATATGCGATGAAGGTGAGGGTGGACGTGAGGCCGTCACCGAATACACTGTTGCGGCACGCGGACACGGTCACACGGTTCTCATCGGCTGTCCCGTGACAGGACGGACGCATCAGCTACGCGTACATTTCGCCACGCTCGACACACCGATAACGGGTGATACAATGTACGGAAGCGCGTCCGGAATGATACCGCGTCAGGCGCTTCATGCCGCGTGGCTGAAAATTCCGCATCCGTCGGACGGACGAATACTTACGCTTCATGCGCCGCTGCCGGACGATATGTCGGAGCTTATCAGTGCGATTTTCGGGCAGGAAAGTGAAGAAATTATCGGGAAGTGCGGGGAAATATGCTCAGAACGATTTACAGAAGAATAAACCGCTACATTTCATCAGTGTCGTTAATAATATTCGCACTGACGCTTGTTTCCGTCCTGATTCATGTGATAATGTACAACTCTGAGGGATTTGCGGATGCGTTCAACCGTAATATCAGCAGTGCGGTGCGTGCAGTACTTGCGTTCATAACGAACATACTGCCGTTTTCGCTTGCCGAGGCGATAGTTCTCTTTATACCTGTTACCGCAGTTACGATAGTACGCTTTATCTG
>CAZMRH010000115.1:0-5454 GCA_964568705.1 uncultured Lachnospiraceae bacterium | reverse complement strand
TCCTCAATATCGGCCTTCAAAATATCCCGGTGTGTCATGCCGCCGCTTTTGTGAACCCAATATTCTTTTTTGTTTCCGCCGTAGAAGTTGGAATGCTCCAATACAGATTTTCCACGCTCACGGCAGATAACGTCAGAAATTTCCCTCAGTCGGTGATGATCGGAAATATGGTTTTCAAACTTCCGTCCGGTTTTAAAGGAAACGGAGTTTACGACGATGTGGTTATGAAGATTATCAGTATTTAAATGGGTGGTAACTACAATCTCATATTCATTGCCCCACATACGGTGGGCAGTTTTCATACCAATTTCATGAGCTTCCTCCGGTGTAACTTCACCGGTTGCAAAGCTCTGGAAGCCGTGGTAAGCTACATTGCCGCCGAGCTTGCCGAAGTGCCGTTTGGTTGTCATCATGCTTTCATACGCTCTTTGCTTTGGACAGTTGATTGCGGATACATACATCTTTTTGTCGGTCTTATCATCGTTTTCAGCATATGTCAGCGTTCTGGCAAGATCGTCGTCCAGATACTTATTTTCGGTGGTTTTATCTGGATTGCGAGCATATTCAATCACGTCCTTAAGCGTGCCTTTTACAGGCCAGAATCCGGTGGTAGCCACGTCAGATCACCTTCTATTTCTTTTGATATTTCGGCTGATCGCTGTTTGCCCGGTGTAAGCAGTTCTGAATGTATTTCATCAAACAACTGCAAAGCCGCTTTTTCTGTTACCGGCGAGAGCTCTGTATTTAGCAGTTCACCCAGCTTTCTGTTAAAATCATAAAAGACGCCCGGCAGCACCATTCTTGGTGCGTAGCCGAGCGCCCTTTTGCGTATATATTCAGAAAGTGACAAGCAGCATTTCTCCGCAAGCTGTTCAATCTTCTTTTTCTCCTGCGGTGTTACCCGGAATTCAATCCGCTCCGGCTTTTCTTTAGGATTTCTATTCATATAAAACCTTCTTTCTGTAAATGGGGTATTAGGGGCTTGCCCCTAAAGAGCAAATCGGCAAAACTGCCGGTTCTGAGCCGGAACTTGCCGTACAAGTTCCCTGCTTGTTACAGTATGAGACATACCATTCTCAGCATATAAATGCCGTTCTCGATATGCCTCATCCGTTCTTTTTTCCATCGTCGGTTCACTTCTTTTGGTCTGTATTTTTTCGTTGTTGCAGTGGCATTATTTTGATGCCACCGGTCGATTTGTTTTGTAAAGAGTGGCATCAAAGTGGTGCCGTCAGCCGCCGAGAAAGTCGTCAAGGGAATCCAGTAGCGTATTTTCATCCTCTGTGAGTGTGGGTGGTTGTTCTGTTGGTAACGGTTGTACTACCGAAATATTCTGAAAGCATTCCCGGATTGTTTTCCGCACAACATCCGAAACGGAAGAATTTACCGGATCAAAATGAGAATTGATTGCTGTAATAACCGCTTTATTTCTTGAGCCATCAGAGCCTTGCAAATACTCCCACGCTTTCCGGTCTGCTTCATTTTCCATGTTGAAACGGATGCTGATACGCTTCGGTTTCATAATTTACCACCGCTGCGTAGCAGTTTCATTTCAAGCATTCTCTCATAACCCTTGGCAGTAGCACAGATGTCATCATTGATAGTGACTCGGTTTTTATTAAAACAACCGAAATTGCGGAGAAGGCAACCACCACCGCCGACTATATACAGCTTCATCAGTTTCGGATCGTAACCGTGTTCACGGATTCTGCGGAAAATAGAATTCACATATTCTGTTGCGGTGTCACGAATTGTATTGAGATAACCTTCGTCAATATCTGCTGTGCCGAAACGAAGCACACGAGTAATGGTTGTCTCCGGCGGTTCCGTGTGATGAATGCGCATCAGATTTTCACGAATTTGAAGCGTACATTGATGAGTTCCGAATTTCTCGGTATAGCATCTGCGAGGATCTGGCTTTTTGTCGTTGACATACATCACATTCATAGTGCCGTTGCCGATGTCGCAGAGCATATTTACGCCTGTGAAGTCACCGAGATTATTGATAATTGCCGCAAAGCCCTGTGGGTAGACATCCACGCCGACAATGTGGATGTGATAATCCTTGCCCTTGAAGGTGTAATCCACTGTATCGTTCTGGAGCAGATACTTCTTGAAGTCATCCTTTTGCTCACTTACCCAAGTTAGCGGTAGTCCTGCGGCGATAAACACATCAGCCGAATATATTTTGCAGATATTCAACTCCCTTGCGATAGCGGCAAGCGTCAGCACATAGTAGTCCTCATCCAGCATCTTATCTGCGGTGAATTCCTTATGACCTTCTCCGATCAGATAATACTTATCGTTCCAGACAAGCAGATTTTCCTTGAATACTGGTTCCTTGTCTGAGGTGATTATACCTGTGCTAAAGCAGCAATTTGCAGTCTTGATGTTGCCGTAACCGTGGTCAATGCCGATGATTTTGGTTTCGTTGTAATTTTTCATTTTTTACGTTTTCCTTTCTTTTGTTTTATTGTACCGAATGATTTGGGTATACAGCTTTTTATCAGAAGGTAATACGGCTTCTTTGAAATATTTACAATAGATACCGGTAACCGATAAAAGCTGTACGCAGGGGTGTGTTTCACCGTCGTCCAGCAGTAAACAATCGCCTTCATCACAGTTGCAGCAGAGCCTTTTCACAAGCGAATTTACCCGGTCAATCTGTGATTCTTTGATTCTGAGCACCATAGTCCTTCTCATTTCCATATAAAATTTACTGTTCCCAACGCAAAAGTGTGGGAGCAGTTTTAATTTATTTAATAATTAACTTTCTAAAAGATAGATGATGAAACACATTGCTTCCATAAGTTGATAATTTATAAAAACGCAATCATTAGTTGCATTTGAAACAACTATTTGATAATTGTATTTATTCTCTTTTTTGCTATAATGTAAGTACACCGGTGATAAATAATTTGGAGGCACACATTATGCAGCTTAAATTAGGAGATAAAATTCGTGAGTTACGCAAAAAAGAAGGTAGGACTCAGGAAGCACTGGCGGATGCGCTGGGTGTTACGAGTCAGGCAGTTTCACGTTGGGAATCAAACGGGACTTATCCCGATATGGAGATAATTCCGGCGATTGCGAACTTCTTCGGTATTTCTATTGATGAATTGTTCGGATACGAAAACGACCGTGACAGAAAAATCGACGAAATAATCGCAAAGATTGACGCATACGGAATAAAGGCGCGCGGGGACGACGAATGGGTGGACGATTGCCTTGCCATTCTGCGCGAGGGGCTTGCCGAATTTCCACAGAACGAAAAATTGATGATAACGCTTGCCGATACTCTTTCGGAAGCGGGGTGGAGACGGCATCACGAATGGCTTTATTATGACGATGAGGGCTATATTCAGCACAACTACGACGTTCACAGGAAAAACGAGTATTGGATCGAAGCCGTAAAAATTTGCGAAACCCTTGTTGGAACTGCAACGGATAACACAGTCGTTACAAAAGCCATTTCGATCCTCGTTCTGCTTTACCGCAATTTTGGTGAAAACGACAAAGCCGTAGCTTTTGCAAAACGTATGCCAAAGCTGAAGGATTCCCGCGAACTGTTGCTCGCGGCAGCATCTGACGGGAAAGAAGAAGCAAGGTATATAGGCGAAGTGCTTTTGAAAATGGCGGATAAATTTGCAGAGCAGCTTGTTTATGGTCTTGTCAATAACGTTCATTATTACGAAAGTGATATGCCAATTGAAAAAATCAAAGGCGCAATTGGAATATTCGACCTTCTCTGCGACGACGGCCATTACGGTGAGTACAACGGCACTTTGATTCAGTTGTATCTTTATTTGTCGCGTGTAGAATGGGAGCGAGGATATCATGATGAAGCCTTTGCTTCTCTTGATAAAGCGCTTGAATGTGCAAGAGCGATTGAAGCACTTCTGGATGGCAAAGAACATTATTTTACCGCGCCGCTTGTAAAGTTTGTCAAGTGTAAATCCGGAGAGCATACAAATATCGCAAAATCTTTGCCAGATGATTGGCCGATGTGGTGCAATCCCGATTATTCGCAGGTTGAAATAGAAATCAAAGCTGACCCACGCTGGGATGCTTGGGTCAAAAAGGCACAGGAATAAAGCATAAAAGATAAGCCCCGCTTCGGTGGGGCTTATCTTTTATGCCGTGCTATTTCCGTGAAAGTGTGGGAGCAGTATTCATATATTGAATTATTCATATTTCCGTGTTATACTATTGGCAATTAGGACGGTGAACAGTATGCAGGTGAAGTATATCATCAGAGAGTTGTCGGCACTGGCAATTTTGCGGAATGCAAAAGAGACGGACGATGGCAGCTATCATTTTAGACTTTATGAAGATGCCACAAAAAAGTGCATTTCTTATTCTGCGCCGCAGACGCATGATGACTGTGCGCTGTTCTTTCAGACAATGTGCGTTCTGCACGGCCATAATTTTAAGTTACCGCTCGGTATGGAAGTCATACCGGATCTGACGGACATTCTTTTCTATGTAGATTTCTCTGGTATCTTTGACCGCAAAGCCGTACAGAAAAAATATGTTGACCGGCAAAAGCAAGCAGAAGCGATGTTCCGTCCGAATGGGATTACGCTTGACTTCGGGAAAGGCGCATATCGCTATGTAGCCTTTGAACGTTCCGGCAGCATGAGCCGGAATTCACGACTGTCCTTTATCCGGGAGGATTTCTATGAGCCTGTCCGCAAGCGTATCATGCTTGATTTGAATATCGGCTTGTGCCAATTAAGCAAGCTGTATGCCTATAACGGTCTGATGCTCACCAGCGGATACCGATTTGAAGATATCATATGGGACGGCAAGCGAATTGTCGTGGTTGACAATCCTGTAACGCCCGTATATGAAGCGAATATTATTACCGTAAAAGATGACGGCAGCGACAATGCCGAACGCAAATACAGCAGGGTTTCGGAAACCGCCGATATTGAAGTAACTGAGTTTGACGGTGAGGGGCTTGTCTCGACGGAGTTTGCCAGTCAAATTGATACCGCTTATTGTGACAAGCACATTCATCACTCTTTTCAGATTCGTATGCCGTATATTAAAGGCGTGGTGCACGAGGTGGATTTCAAGGCACTTTTTTCTGAACTCGATGTCCCGTATATCATTGATATTTGGGGCAAGCGACACCCGGTTAACGAAATCGACCTGATTCTGACGAAAAGCATGTTCAAGGGCTGCGGCTGGATGACGGAAAATGGCTTGTCCTTTACGGAATATCTTGATCGCTGCAAAAGATATCGCCATGCGCTGTACATCTCCGGCTTCGGGCAGGCAGATGCGGAAGAATATACGGAGCTGAACTATCAGTTTCTGACAACTGCTGCGCTGAAAGCCGATGAATTTCGTCCGGCAGATTTGCCGTTTGGCTGGGAATATAGCCCCGAGACAGACAGCCGCCATTGGATCACCAAAGCAACCGAAACCGCTTACTATAACCTCACT
>CAZMRH010000114.1:1760-5494 GCA_964568705.1 uncultured Lachnospiraceae bacterium | reverse complement strand
AGGGGCTGTGTCCGACGCGGTGGGAACAGTTGCGGAAAGCTTAAAATACATAAAAAGCGCCGGCGGTATCTGTGCTATCGCAGTGATCCTGCTGATCCTGCTTCCGACGGCGGTTGCGGTATGCATAAACAGGCTTATGCTCTCATTCAGCGCTGCGGCTGGTGACATGCTCGGATGTAAAAGGGAAGCTACACTGCTCCGCGAGGTCGGATCGATAAATACGTACATGATTGCCGTGATTGTCTGCGTTTCTGTCATGTTCATTCTCGCGATGACACTATTTATCAGATGCGGTGTAGCGATGGGAGGCTGAAATGAAGGAATACATTACGGGTATCGTCATCGCAGCCTGTGCATCAGGAATAATAATTTGCATCTCGCCTGATTCCGGCAGATCAGGCATTGGAAAATACGTAAGATACATTGCTGCGCTCGCGGTGCTTGTCGTGATATGTTCACCTCTGAAGGGTATGATATCGGATTTCGGAAACTTCATGGCGAATACAGACGGTATCAGTAACAGTACTGACACGGACGGATACGATTATAACGCTTCGAATCTTCTGATGGTGGACAGCAGCGCAGCAGGCATTTCAAAGCTCATGTCTGAAAAAATATCACAGAAATTCTGTACCTCAGCCGACAATGTTCGTGTAAAACTAAGCATAAACTACGGGAAGATTACCGAGGTTAAAATAACCGATGCCGAAATACTTCTGTATGCGGATGCAGCATACCTTGATTCATCTGCAGTCGCAGAATTCATTCAGTCGGAATTCGGTTTTCCGGTCAAAGTATACACGGGAGGATAAAATGAACGGTTATAATAACGTCACGCATGATGATGCGCCTGCAGTGAAGCAGGGGATCGGCAAGAGCATGAAAGGGAAGGGTATACTGCTCGCGGGTATTGCCGCGGGGCTCCTCCTCATTATCCTTCCGACTGTCATATCGGGCTTTACCGAAAAAAAGAGTGACGCAGTCGCTCCGGTATCGGAAAAGGAGAGCACCTATTATACAGAATTTCTTGAGGAAAAGATACAGAAGCTATGCCTCGGTATCACCGGAATTTACAAAGCCGAGGTTCTTTTAACTCTTGATACGTCAAGCGAGTATGTGTATGCCGCAAACTCGTCTGAGGTAAACGAAACCGACCGGACTTCAGTCACCAAGGATTATCTTATAATTGATAATTCCGACGGCGACGGTGAGACGGTGATGGTTTCCGAAATATATCCGAGAATACGCGGCGTTGCGGTGGTTTGTACAGGCGGCGATTCATCTGAGGTACAGCAAAAGGTGACTGAGCTGCTCGGCGCGGCGCTCGGACTCTCAAGTGCAAGAATAAAAGTTGCGGGAGCGGGGTGATTCCGGAATAAATTTATCACACCGTAATATACATGTAATACGAAAATAATTTATTTGGAGGCAAATATGAAATTCAATGAATTCTGGGGTAAATGCAAAACAGCGTTCGGTAAAATCGGCAAGAAAACGGTAATAGCGATCGCCGCCGTGTCTGTCATTGCACTGGCAGTCGTGCTGAACATCATTCTGTATAACGGCGGTGCGGACAACAATACGGTGGATGACGCGGATCAGGCGGTTCTCACTCCTGCGATAGATATTGTTGAAGCGTCGGGCTCCTCAGCTAATACGCCGAACGACTATTTTGCGGAAATGGCACTCAGCCGTCAGCAGGCACGCGATGAGGCGATGGAAGTACTTAAATCAGTAGCTGAAAATACTGAGACGGTCGAGGAAATGAAGGCAGAAGCAATGGATGACATAGCACAGATCGCGCGTGATATCGAGCATGAGGCGAACATCGAAACATTGATACGTTCAAAAGGCTTTGAACAGTGCGTTGCGGTAGTCAACGGTGACAGCGCAAGCGTTATCGTTGCTTCAGACGGTCTTCTTGAGGGAGAAATCGCACAGATAAGCGAGATCGTGTATGAGGAAGCGGGTATCGCTCCGGTATCGTTGAAAATTATAGAAAAATCACTTCAGTAATGTACAGCAGGACTTAATATAAGAAAAACCGGAGCCACGTAATAATAATGTGGCTCCGGTATTATTTTTGCTTAAGCAGAAGTAAGCTCCGTTTAGAGATAAGTAAAGCCTCCGGTTCAGTCCCGGAGGCTTTACATTTATTTTTAAGTGAAATCAGGACTGAATCTTGCCCGTAATACCTTCAGCCCACTTTACTAGGTCTGTGCGTTCCTGAAGCGTAATTTTTTTCGAGAGATTCATGAAGCTTCCGGCATCGAGATAGTAGATGTCGTCCGTCATAACGTTTGTACCAGCTTCCTTGAGGGTATCAATTACCACCTTGAGTCCGTGATCATCAGCTTTACCGTCAACGAAAAGCGCCACATTAAGAGTACGCGCGGGTGTCAGCTCACGGCAGAAGCGTCTGACATTATCCTTGGGATCGTCCTTTGAGGAAACGCCGATAAAGACGAGTCTTTCTTTTTCGCAGGGAAATGCCGGAGGAATATTGTCAACAAGAATAGTGATTGTCGGGGTAGTGAATGCCTGAGCGATTGCGCTTGCAAAAGTCTCCATTCTCTTTTTCGTGGAAGAGAACATAACTCTCATTTTAATTGGATTATTTGCCATGATATACTCCTTTATATTTTTTCATAAATAATTATTACTTATTAAGTATAGCATATTAAGACAAAAATTTGTATATTATTTTGTAAATTATCATATTTAGCGATAAAATCGAGTCTGAAAATTAATTTTGTATAATAATATGGTATTATTTGTCATAAGACCTGCCAAGCGATTTGGATACCGCACTGACAATAAAGGGAGATATGATGACAGTCGTGAGGAACTCAAAGATGAAGTTGACACCGACGAATGCGGTGATTATAAAAATAAATACATCTGTGTCACCGGCAAGTTTATGTAACGTATCATTAAAAAATGCAAACATGCCAATCAGAAAAATTGAAGTATTGACAATCGGACAAAGCGCCGCTGAAACGGCAGCTTTTATATAAATGTTTGAAATACGGCTGAACAGCTTGTACATGAGTCCGACAACAAGCCCTGCGAGAATTGCTTTAACAAAGCATATCAATATCGTGCCTATTGCAGATATGTTTATAAGCATAAACGTAAACTTATCAAGGGACGTAAGTCCGCAGAAAACTGTGATAGCTCCGAAAAATGCACCGAGGATAGCACCTGACTTCGGACCATCAATCAAAGCACCCACGGTGATCGGGATAAGTACAAACGAAAGATTTACCGGCAGCAGTCCCGACGTCACAAATGAAAGTGACTGAAGCACAATAATAATAGCCGCAAGAATTGCGAGTCGCGTGATCTGTTCGATTTTTTTGTTCCTTAATTTTGTCATACCAGTCCTCCGTATATTCATTTTAGCTTCCCCATATTATATAAAATTTGCATTTTGTATAATGATGTCAATCATTTTGTCCGTGCTTTTTTCCTTCTTGAGTGTTACGGTGCGCAAAGGCGTAGCTCTACCCCGCAGTATCCTATTTTGCAGCAATGCTGTACTTCAGCTTTGTTGCTGCACCGCCGCGCAGATGACGCTCCTGCTTGTTTATCTCAAGTATTTCCTTCGCCTCAAGATAAAGTCCGTTGTTGATGTGACGCAGACGTTCGGTTATATCCTTATGTACGGTCGATTTGCTTATGCCGTAATATGCCGCTACATCCCTTACAGTTCCCTTTGTATCTATAAGGTG
>CAZMRH010000114.1:0-1750 GCA_964568705.1 uncultured Lachnospiraceae bacterium | reverse complement strand
TTGCCAGTGTCTCGCATCTTTCGCTTGAAGAATTAATAAATACTACCATATACTATCTCCGCTGTAATTACTTTAGTAAAGTATATGACATGCGGAGATTTGGTATGTATAGCAATTCTCCGCGGTCTCGATATAAGCCCACGGAAAACTGCTTTTTATTTGTTCTTTAATGCTTAAATAACATAAAATTTATACGCAGTTACTGTTTTGAGTGTTTCCCCGGGCTTCAGTATTGTATTTGTGTGTCCGGGATGGTTGATGTTGTCAGGCATACACTGAGTCTCAAAGCATACCGCGCAGTTTTTCTCTTGTTTTGCGCCGCCCTTGAACGGTATATCGTCGGGATTTACCATGTTCGCGGTGTAAATCTGGACGCACGGCTGATCGGTAAATACCGACATCATGCGTCCTGAAGCCTTATCCTTCAGTGTAGCACAAAGTCTGAATGAGCCGCCGTCATTGATGAAATAATTATTATCGTATCCGCCGCCCTGGCGATCCATTGACGGTTCACTGTTGAAGTCGCGTCCGATCGGCTTTTCCGTTCTGAAATCATACGGCGTACCGGTCACGTCGACAAGCTCACCTGTAGGTATCAGTTCAAAGTCCTGATCGTTGATCTTGTCGGCATCAATCCACAGAAGCTGGTCGTTTATCGTGCCGCTTCCGCACCCGCCGAGGTTGAAATACATGTGATTAGTTAGATTTACTATCGTTGTTTTATCTGTCACCGCTGTATATGACAGTGTCAGCGCGCCCTCCTCGGTCAGCTTATAAACCACAGTAGTAGTAAGCGTGCCGGGATAGTTCTCCTCCATATCGGGGCTGACATAAGTGAGGCTCAACTCCGGCTCATCACCGTCAGACACCACCTTCACGTCCCAAATGCGCTTATTAAAGCCGATCTTTCCGCCGTGCGCACTGTTGCGCCCGTCATTGGCAAACAGCTTATATTCCACACCGTCAAGTGTAAATTTCGAGCCGCTGATGCGGTTGCACACACGCCCGATAAGAGCTCCCTGATAGCCTGCGGCGTTAAGATATCCGTCAATATCATCAAATCCGCAGATTACATCGGCGACCTTACCGTCGCGGTCTTTTACCCACAGATTTATTACTGTCCCGCCGAAATCCATTATCCTCGCGGAAACTATCGAATTATTAGCGAGAGTGTACGCGAACACCTCATGTCCGTCCGGCAGTTTACCGAATGATTCTTTTTTAACGCTCATAATTACCTCTTGAACAGTCCTGATTTTTTTTATTTATCGTACGAATTAATTCTCCGGATATCCGTCGGGATTCATTCTCTGCCATCTTGCAAGGTCGCGGCACATTTCATCAATACCACGCTTTGCCTTCCAACCGAGCACTTCGTATGCTTTTGCCGGATCGGCGTAACATTCGGCGATATCACCCGGACGGCGCGCGGTAATTTCGTACTTGACCTTTTCACCCGAGTATTTCTCATATGCCTTGATAATTTCGAGTACGGAATATCCCTTGCCTGTACCGACGTTGAAATAGTCGATTCCCTTTGCCGTCCTTGCTTTGGCAAGTGCTTTAAGATGAGCGTCGGCGAGGTCGACAACGTGGATATAATCTCGTACACCCGTTCCATCGGGTGTATTGTAATCGTCGCCGTATACCGACAGATGATCGAGCTTGCCCGCCGCCACCTTTGAAACGTACGGTAGAAGATTATTCGGTATTCCCTGCGGATCCTCTCCTATAAGTCCGCTTTCGTGCG
>CAZMRH010000113.1:0-5522 GCA_964568705.1 uncultured Lachnospiraceae bacterium | reverse complement strand
GTAAACGCACGCTGGCCGGGCGGAATGCTCACCAACTACAAGACCATCAAGAAGAGCATCGCGCGTCTCCGCAGCCTTATGAAGATGAGCGAGGACGGAACCTTTGATTTGCTTCCCAAGAAAGAGGTTGCCGCTCTTATGAAGGAAATTGCCGACCTTGAGAGAAACCTCGGCGGTATCAAGACCATGGACAGACTTCCCGCCGCTATCTTCATCGTTGACCCCCGCAAGGAACACAACACCGTTCTCGAAGCCAAGAAGCTCGGAATACCGGTAGTCGCTATCGTTGATACCAACTGCGATCCCGACGACGCCGATTACGTCATCCCCGGCAACGACGATGCTATCCGCGCTATCCGCCTCATCTCCTCCGTTATCGCAGACGCTGTGATCGAAGGCAAGCAGGGCGAACAGTTCGCAGAGGCTGAGGCTGCAGCTACTGAAGCTGAGGACGCAGAGGACGCAGAAGCAAAATAATCACGCACAACAATACCGAATTCAACTACACTTTGGAGGATATATAAAATGAATATTACCGCAAAACAGGTAAGTGAGCTGAGAGTAAAGACCGGCTGCGGCATGATGGACTGCAAGAAGGCACTCGTTGAGGCTGAAGGCAACTTCGATGAGGCTACCAAAATCCTTCGCGAAAAGGGACTTAACGTCGCTGCGAAGAAGGCGGGCAGAATCGCAGCCGAGGGTATCGTTGACATCATGGTCGAGGGTAACACCGCCGCTATGATCGAGGTCAACGCAGAGACAGACTTCGTCGCAAAGAACGACACATTCAAGAGCTTCGTACGCGGAATCCTTAAGGCTATTCTCGCGAACAGACCGGCTGATGCCGCTGCTCTTATGGCTTGCAAGTACGACGACAACTTCACGGTCGAAGCAAAGTTGAAGGACATGATCTTCACCATCGGCGAGAACATGAACATCCGCCGCTTCGTTATCGTTGACGGAACGCTCAGCACATACATCCACGGCGCAGGTGCCGCAGGTGTTATCGTTAAGTTCAATGCTGACGATGCCGCAGTTAAGAATCCTGGATTTGCTGAATATGCAAAGAACATCGCGCTTCAGATCGCCGCAGGTTCTCCTCCGACTTACGTCAACAAAGAGGATGTTCCGCAGTCAGCCCTTGATGAAGAAAAGGCTATCCTCATCGCTCAGGCTAAGAACGACGAGAAGAATGCCAACAAGCCCGACGCTGTCATCGAGAAGATGGTCATGGGCAGAATGGGCAAGTTCTACGAGAGAAGCTGCCTTGCGGAGCAGGTATACGTCAAGGACGACAGCATGACAGTCGGCAAGTACACCGCTGCATGTGCCAAGGAATTCGGCGGCAAGATCGCCATCGACAGCTTCTATCTCTTTGAAAAGGGCGAAGGCCTTGAGAAGAGAGAGGACAACTTCGGCGACGAGATTGCAAGCATGCTTAAAAAATAAGTTTTAAGGGATAAGTCAAAAAGCCTGTTCGGAAGTATTTTCGGACAGGCTTTACTATAATATGTGGAAACGAATGAATAATCGTTGTATACTGCTGCGGCTGCTCGTCGGAATACTACCTGCCGCCGTCGTGTTTTATCTCATTTTTTATATAAACAAAAATGCTGAATTTATGAATCAGTGGATGGCAGCTGCTCTAATACTCTGCCTTTTACTGCTTTCGCTGTTCATCTTAAGCCGTACTATGGGTGAAATAAGACTTGCGGAAGCGCTGGAAAAAGAAGGTGACCGTCGCTTTTTCAGTGAATTCGAAGCCGAAGCCACACCTGACAGCCTGAGGCGGAAATTTATCGGGGCAGGCTTTTCCGACAACGGTGACGGTGTACTATGTAAAAAGAAATTATCATTCGGCTTTGATGTGATAAACTACTGCGCGGTAATTGAAAGTTATGGCGATACTTCCGGAGTGCTCAAAGGCTCATCGATGTCGCCTGACGAAAATCTCACTTCAGGTAACGGCATTTTTTCAAAAAACGTCTGCGTGTTCCGCATTTGCTTTACTTCCGGTGTTACTCAAAGGGAGCTTGAGCATATCAGGAAAGAAATAATCGCAGACGAACTCGTGAATGACGCGGTTGTCGGCGGAAGATCCGGTATAATTTCGGCTGTATGTCCGATCATATACGACACGGCGGCTCACAAATACATAATGCGCTCTGTCGGCGGATCGAATACATCTGCGGCATTCAATAAGGCCTATGCGTATTTTAAAAAGATCGCACTTACACAAGTAAATGTAAAGGAAGATTGAGTAATGGCAGTAATAAAAAACGAATTTCCGATACTTGAATACAGCACTGACAGGGGCGCGGTGATCGAACCGTTTAACGCGGCTGTAAACCTGCCGTCCTTATGTCTCATCACCTTCTTCGGCGAGGTGCTCGACGATTTCGTAAAAAAGTACAGCGGTGAGCAGATCGCGTCATATGAATCCGAAATGCGCACATTCGAGATATACCGCGTCACATATCAGGGCGTGCCCCTGTGCGTCACTCAGGCAAGCGTCGGCGGCGGCTCTATTGCCATGCAGGTTGACCATCTGTACGGCCGCGGTGTACAGACGCTTCTCTGCTGCGGCTCATGCGGTGTGCTTGCCGACATTCCCGGAGGTGACGTAATCCTTCCGGTTCGTGCGCTGCGTGACGAGGGTGCATCGTACAAATACCTTGCGCCGTCGCGCTTTGTGGAGCTTGAGCCTTTCGTGACCGAAATGATTGCGGCAACACTTGAGGAAAAGCGTGTGCCGTACATAAAGTGTACAACATGGACGACTGACGGGTTCTACCGTGAGTGCTCCGATATGGTCGAGCACCGCATATCCGAGGGATGCACGACGGTGGAAATGGAGTGCGCGACGATGACGGCGATAGCGAAATTCCGCGAAAAACACTTCGGTCAGCTTCTCTACAGCGGCGACATTTTAGTCTGCGGCGGTGATTACGACGACCGCGATTGGTACAACAATCTTCCCGCGCGGGAGGCGCTGTTTTATCTTACGCTTGACGCACTGATTAAATTTTCGGATAACACCTCAGGCAATAAATAAATGCTTGTATCAGCGCGTAATATTTGTTTAGGTATTGACTTTTAAGAAAAAATATATTATCATGAATATGTGTTATTACATATATTAATAAATTCATCGAGGAGAGCGGCTATGAAAAAGTTTATTGCAATAATCATGGCGGCAGTTATGCTTGTAGCGCTGTCGCAAAGCGTTATGGCTGAAGTAGTAATCAGCCCAACGGCTGAAATTCAGTTCGTCGACATCATTTTTATAGACCTTGACGAAAACGGAACCGAACAGAGAATAAAGGTTCCGGATGAGCAGTTTAACTCATACTACGTTCTGGTCAAATCCTCCGATGCGGAAAGCGGCAGCGATCTTAGAATAATATCAGATCAGTTTGAGGAAGCTCCAGATATAAAGTCAGTCGTCGGCAACAAGTTCTCCGACCACCGTATGGTAAAAACCTTTGCGGTCGAGCATGTCGGTCAGAAGCCGGATTACGATTTTGTTGAATTTTCGGTATATGTTTCCGAGATGAAGGATTCCGATCAGAATACAATCATGCGTTATGTAAACGGTGCATGGGAGGAAATCCAGATAATCAGCATCAAGGATTCGATCGTGACATTCAGGACCACAATCGACAAGGCTGAGGCGGTCTATTCGGTAATCGCGAAGAAAACTCCCACATCCCCTCCGACAGGCGTTAATTACACTCCTGCGGTTCTCATCGCAGCGGCATCGCTTTTCCTCGGAGTCGCAGCATACTCAGTATATCACAGTAAAAAAGAAGACTGACGGACAGTCGGCATAAAATCACGATTCCTCACGGATGTTCGTCCGTGAGGAATCTCACGTTTCAGGGTGATTCGTATGGATGATAACATTAAAAGCAGCAGTAAGCGGAAGGTGTGGCTTATTGTTGCCGCACTCGCGTTTGCGGGATTTGTGATATGCGTACTGCTATGTCTCAGATACTGCACACCGCCGGATTTGTCAGGAGTCACGATTCCCGACGCCTCGGATACCGCCGTCACGGCCGCGGTCACATCAGGCACCGATGAGAGCGGTGCTGTCGAGGAAACGGTAGTCTGCCCGATAGATTTCGCCGCGCTTCAGTCGGACAATCCCGATATATACGCGTGGATCAGGATTCCCGGTACGAAGATCAACTATCCGATAGTTCAGCGGGATGACAACAACGAATACTATCTGCGCCGCGACTGCTACGGTAACAGCTACATCGGCGGCTGCATCTTCACGGAAAATTACAACGCAAAGGATTTTACCGATCCCAATACTCTCATCTACGGTCACAGCGGTATGGCGGACGGCTCGATGTTCACTCAGCTTCAGGAGTTGTCAAGTATCGAAAACTTCGACAACATCCGCCAAATATTCATCTACACGTCCGAGCGTATGTATACATATGAGATATTCGCGGCGTATCCGTTCACCGATCATCACGTGCTGCTAAATTATGATTTTACAACGGAGGAAGGTTTCAATACCTTTTTCGACGAGGTGTATGCCTCGACTGATATGCGTGCGGTATTCTCGGATGATTACAGACCGCAGTTCGGCGAAGACAGGCTCGTCACGCTTTCCACCTGCCTTGACGGCAACAACGAGCGGCGCTATCTCGTACAGGGTCATCTTACATCGGACATAAAAGCAGTACCAGCAGATACAGGAGATGCCGGATAATTACCGGCTCTCATGAATTTACAAGCATCCGGAGGCATTACTATGTCAAAGAGAAGAAATCACAAGAAGAAGCTGCCGCTTTGGCTTCGTATCGTACTTATCATCATTCTTATACCGATAGTCCTCGCGCTCATCCTCGGTGCGGTATATCTGTTCATGCGCTTAGCCGGTGAGAGCACGCTTGACGGAACTGTTAATAATATCCCGCCGGTAATGGAGATGCGCGGTGACGATGACAGCTCAGATTACGAAATAGTCGACAGCAAAACCGTCCGTTATAACGGTAAGGAATACACATATAACGATGATACCTACAACATTCTTTTAATGGGGATCGACTCCGATCTGACGGTCGAAGATGCAGAGAAGGCAGCCGAAGCCGATCAAGCGGATGTGATCATTCTCGCCGCGGTCGACAAGGCTTCGGGTAAGGGTCTTATTCACAAGAACAAGGCTGCTCGTCTTAAATCAAGACTTGCAAAGAAGGTTACCGCGTAAGTTCTGAAAAATAGCACAATTAAAGGCTGTATATCGTTGTGATATACAGCCTTTTTTCTGTTCAAGCTTATAATACGGCTATTCCTCGTCGGAATACGCCGCGTCAAGCGTTGCAAGTATATTTTGCGCAAGCTCCGAGGTCAGAACCCGCCAGTTCATTGAAAACGCGGGGAAATACGGGCACTTTTTCTTTCCCTTTACTGCGATTGCGGCAAGCGGACGAGTTCCTGTCTTGTCGGTCTGTACGCAGTAACGGCAGCCGTCGCACGATTTTGTGTGTGACGCGATGAATTTTACC
>CAZMRH010000112.1:0-5531 GCA_964568705.1 uncultured Lachnospiraceae bacterium | reverse complement strand
GACCTGCTGACGATAAATTATCCGTCAAGCGGATAATTTATCGCAGATACAAGGTGAAGTTTGAAAATCGTTCATTCACCGACAGACGAATGTGAAGCTTACTCCGAATGCGATAGCACGCAGACGTGCGCGACAGGTCACCGAAACAGACCTTGTATGCAAAGATAAAATTGCACGGCGAGTGCAATTTTCTTTGCAGGTGAGCCTTCGCTTACAGCAAACCCCAGAAGGGGGCTTCGGGGGAAAGCTTTCCCCCTGAACGGCTTTTGGTTACTTTTCTCCGCAGAAAAGTAACAAGAAAAAACCCTTTATGGGTATACACAGAGTAACAATATAATCAAAGCAGGTTGGTGTCCGAACGACACCGCTGTACTTCATGGGCAGCTTGCGAAAAGTAACAAGAAAAACCCTGTCATGGGTATACGCAGAGTAACAATATAATCAAAACAAGTCGGGATCCAAGCGACACCGCCTGACCGCCGCCGGAACAAACACTTCCTGCCGCATTACACGCGCCGCGCCTCAATCCTCATCGTCGTGCGCTGAGCCGTGCAGCCCTTCAGCTCCACCGCGTAATCCAGAGTGATCACACCGCCCTCACGCGTCATTCCGTTCTGCGCGCCGTATGTCCGCACGCACATCTCAAAGGGCATGATCGGCGTTTCGTATACGCACAGATACCGCTTGCCCTCCTCTATGACGAATACCGTGTTCGACATGCCGCCGCGCATTACCGTGATGATACCCGGTGCGCTTTTGTCAAATGATACCATGATGCGGCTGTTCTCGAAGCCCGTCAGCGCGTCCTCGCTGTAGGACAGACTCACTCTGCCGTCGCGCTCCTCGTACAGTGCCTCCGTCGTCACCGTAAGGTTCTCAGGCTGACCAAACGGTGTGCCGCCGATGCGCTCCGCTTCGTCGTCGTCGACGCCAAGCTCGTCGTCATCGTCAAAATTATCGCCACTGCCGTCATCGCTGTCGTCGACAAAGGTAAATCCGCTCTCCCGCGCCATCTCGTCAAGCACCTCGTCGAACAGCTCCGCGCCGACAAGCTCCGTCTGCGTTGATTCAATCGTCAGCTGCATCACCGCGCTGTATTCGGCGTTACCGTCAGCGTCATCCGCACCGTCATCCTCATACTCGCGAAGCGGTGCGGCGTTCTTTTCGTCTTTTATACAATCACTCATTCTATTCCTTTTCAAGCTCGGTTATCTTGCCCGCCGCAAGCATCGGACAGTCGTTCACCACGGGATAGCCGAAGTCGCCGGGGGCCGCCCAGTGTACCGCGTTGCGAAGGATTCTGCCGATCACCGGATTATGGTATGTCGGATACGTCTCGTGACCGGGCTGGAAGTAGAAGATCCTGCCCGCGCCGCGGTTGAAGCATGCGCCCGAGCGGAATACGTAGCCGTCGTCAAACCATCCGAGGAACACAAGCTCGTCGGGTGCGGGAATCTGGAACGGCTCGGCGTATATCTCCTCGGCGGGAAGCGTAAAGTGATCGGGAATGCCCGCCGCTATCGGATGCTGCGGCATGATGTTCCACACGACCTCGGTGACATTGCGCCCCCAGCGGAGGCATCCGGTCGTACCGATTATCGAGAGGAAGGGCTTCGACATATGCGCGGAATGGAGCGCGATGAAACCCATGCCGAGGTACACTCTCATGCGTATCTTCTCAGCAAGCTCATCCGGAACCTCATGATGCGCGCAGTGTCCCCACCAGATGAGGACATCGGTGGAATCAAGCACGCTGTCGGGCAGACCGCAGTCCGGCTCATCGAGCGTCGCGGTGCGGATGACGAGGTCGTCACTCTCCGACAGAAGCTCGCGTATCGCGACGTGTATACCGTCGGGGTATATCTCGCGCACACCGTCGTACTCTTTTTCGTGGCGGTACTCGTTCCATATGGTCACATTAATCTTTTTACTCATGATAATTCCTCCGTATAACAGCGGTCGGTAAATTTATGAGACCGCAAATCTTTTTTCATTATATCCCCTCCGCCGGCTATTGTCAATCCAAATCCGAAATTTCGGTCGGCGGGGATATATTTTGCGCGGAATGGTTGACAGCGGCTGCGCAAACTGCTAAAATAAGACAGATATCGCACCACTAATAAATATATAATGAAAGGCTAACGCCGGCATCTTTGGTTTGTCGACACTTAGAGAGATGAAAATTAAGGACTTTTTCGCGGGTATTCTGAAAAACAAAACTGCTCTGATTATTATAATCGGAGCTTTGGCGTTCATTATCACGCTGGCGGTCATGCTTCCGCCGTATCTGAAGAAAGACGCTGCGCCTGCGGCCGATACAACATCCGAAACCACGGCCGAAATCACGGCCGGAAGCACAGACACACCGGACGCATCAGACGACACCTCCGCCGACAGCGGGGCGCAGACCGATGACGTAACCACAGCTGCGGGTGAGACTGCGGACAGCATCACCGCAGCTCCTGCAGCGAGGGCCGTTACCGCGGCGCCCGAGCCTGCCGAGACCGCGCATGTACATCAGTATGCGGCACGCGTCACCGCCCCCACCTGCACCGCGCAGGGCTACACCGTGCATACCTGCGCATGCGGTGCGACATACACCGATTCATACATCGGCGCGTGCCACGACTTTTTGAAAAGCTATGTTTGTCACAGATGCGGCAAGCCCGATCCCGAATCGCCGGTGCCGGGGCTCGGGCTGTGGGTAAAGAACCACGGCACGGAAACGGTAAAGGGTACTGCCTATTATGTCGAGTACACCTTCGGCGATGAGGGTTATTCCATTTACTCTTCCAACACATTGTCATTTGATTATTATCTGGAATTCTATTACGGCTGCGGCGACAAGGAGATATCATTTTCCTTTGACTGCACCCCCGGGTTTAGTATACGCTACAAAAAAGGTGAATACAGAGTCAATGAAAAAGGTTATTACGATACGTCTTATCAGTCTGACGGAATTGTCGCTTTAAATAAATCGGACATTTCTGCGGGGATGAACTTTTTGTTTGACGAATACTATCCGGGTAAGGACGAGAGCATGACAAACGAGCAGTATTCCGCCGAGGCAAAGGAGCTGCTGCTGCACGCGATGCAGGTGTTTCAGGACAGAATCCTGTATCCCGAAACGGACTTCACTTTCAGAACCTTGGGATTTACGAATTATTGAAGCGCGGCTCATTCCTTGGCTTAAGCCCGATACATACGTACTCCGGCGGTGCTTTTTTGCACGGGCGGTTGACACAGGCGGCGTGAGATGCTAAAATAATACAGATATCACGCGGCATTACCGCACGGAGGGCTTATGCTTAATAAAGATTTCACATGGGGCGTCGCAACGTCCGCTTATCAGATCGAGGGCGCGGCTTACGAGGACGGCAAGGGGCTGTCCGTCTGGGATACCTACTGCAAGCGCGCGGGCAAGATTTTCGACGGCAACACGGGCGACGTCGCCTGCGACCATTACCACAGATATAAGGAAGATATTCAGCTGATGAAGAAGCTCGGTGTCACCGCGTACCGCTTCTCCGTCGCATGGACGCGCATCCTTCCCGACGGCATCGGACGCGTCAACGAGGCGGGCGTCGACTTCTACAACAGGCTCATCGACGAGCTGCTCGAGGCCGGAATCACGCCGTACATGACGCTGTTCCACTGGGATTATCCGCAGGAGCTGTACTACCGCGGCGCATGGCTGAATCCCGACAGTCCGAAGTGGTTCGAGGAGTACGCGACGGTCATCGCGAGTCGCTTCGGCGACCGTGTAAAGCATTTTTTCACCTTAAACGAGCCGCAGTGCTTCATCGGAGGCTTCGCGAACGGCGCATACAACGCGCCCGGTGTCGATTTCCCCATCGACGACGCGATACGCATGTCGCATCATGTGCTGATGGCACACGGACTTGCGGTAAAGGCACTGCGCGAGAACTGCCCGGGCAAGGTGATGATAGGCTACGCACCGACTCACGGATTCGCGTATCCGGCGGACGAGAACAATCCCGCCGATGTCGAAGCATCATACAAGCGCTCGTTTGAGGTGAGCAAGGATGCAGGCAACTTCATCTGGAACGCAAGCTGGTGGACTGACCCCGTCATTCTCGGCACATATCCCGAGGACGGGCTTGAGTATTACGGCAAGTATCTGCCCGAGGGCTGGCAGGACGACATGAAAATAATACGTCAGCCTCTCGACTTCCTCGGTCAGAATCAGTACAACGGCTTCGCGGTGAAGGCGGATGAAAACGGAGAGGGCGTATACTTCGACCGCGGCGAGGGCTACACCGTCGCGGGCAACGGCTGGCCGGTCGTGCCGAAGTCGATGAAGTGGTGCCTCATTCACCTGTGGCGGCGCTATCACACGCCCCTCTACATCACGGAGAACGGCATCAGCCTGCCCGACTGCGTATCGCACGACGGTCACGTCCACGACGCGGCGCGGATCAACTACATCAACGACTACCTCGCGAATCTCGTCGAGGCAGCGGAGGCGGGAGTTGACGTGCGCGGCTACTTCGCGTGGTCACTGCTCGACAACTTCGAGTGGGGTTCGGGCTACAAGTACCGCTTCGGACTTTATTACGTCGACTACAAGACGCAGGAGCGCATCGCCAAGGACAGCGCACTGTGGTACCGCACGGTGATTGATTCGAACGGCGAAAGCCTTATCAGATAACTACGAATATACCCCGCACCGTCTCTTGTGACGTTGCGGGGTATATTTTTCTCGCTGTCAGCTAATATATAATATATTGTTAAAGAAAGAATCGTATTTGTGGGTAATATACATGCTAATAAACGATTATTCACAATCTATTGTACAGAATGACGCTTTACAAAATATGAAAAAAGGTGTACCCTTATCTAAATACTCTTTAATAAGGAAAAAAACCGCCCGCACCCATGCGGCGCGGACTTCCTCGGGAGGGCTTATGGCAGCGTTTTTCATCGGTGCGGCAATCGGTGTCGTGCAGTTCTGGCTGCTCAAAATCATAACTCACGGCGTGCTCACCGGAAACGGATACCTCTCCGTCATCCTCGGCATTATCGTAAAGCTCGCTGTCTATACGGCAGCGGTGGCGGTCATGATAATTTGGTTCGCGGACTACATCCTGCCGTGCGGTATCGGGCTCGGCACGGCGATAATCGTCGCGGCGGTGATATGGTTTCTGACAGGACGCGTCAAATCAAAAAAGACGGGAGATGACGTTAATAAATGACTCTTGATACGGTAATAAAGCTGACGGCATCGACCGTTGCCGCCGTTATCGCGCTGATTCTGCGCTTTGTCGTCGTTCACCGCAGTGAAGCGGACAACACGGATGATGCGAAGGTCAAAAAAAAGTACAAGAGCAGAATCAGGCTTTGCACGATGGTGTTCATCGTCGCGCTGTGGTACTTCATCGGCGTACTCGTCAACTACATTTCGGGCAAAGGCTTCGGCAACATGGATGTCTCCTTCGAAATGTTCTCCGAGCGCACGGTTATTCTCGGCATATCCTTTGCAAACACAACTCTCCTTGCGTATCTCGTGA
>CAZMRH010000111.1:0-5654 GCA_964568705.1 uncultured Lachnospiraceae bacterium | reverse complement strand
TGATAACACCATGAAAGCAAGACTTCCGAAGGAAACTTACAAATCGATGAAAACACCATAAAATCTGTTTGCGAAAATGCAGGAGCTGCGCCATACTGTTGATGAAACCGAATCGGTCACCGCTAAAAAATACTGGCTTTATCCGGCTTACAGCGAATTGCTCTTCAGCGTTTGCTCTTAAGTAACCGCTGATTACTTAAATCTTATTATGTATATTAGATAATACACAAAGGCGTGTATTCAGTCCTTTCAGGCTGAGTATGCGTCTGTTTTATTTTTGGAGGTGTTGGTCTTATTATGAAAAATCAAATTAAACCCCCGGCTGTCGGACTAAAAAAAGTTATCCCGATTATGATGCTTACAGCGATTTCGATTCTGATTATTCTATCGGGGGCCGCTTTGGGTGTTTTCAGTCTGGCAAACAACGTTAGCTTTTCGGTTTTAGGCTCTCAAATTCACGGCGCGATATTCGGGCTGGTAATTATATTCCTCGGAGCAAGATATTTTTTATCAGTCCGGAAATTGAAAGCCGAAGTATATAAAACCTCATCAAAATTCTCGTGGGACAATTTTAAAAGAGGAAAATCACGCAAAGCTATATTAAAAAGCAAATAATTTCTGTTAAATTCAGAAAGGAGACAGATTATGAAAAGGCTTATAATATCTATCGGTATTCTGTTATTACTGGGAGTGATAACGACAGTTCTAATAATTACAGTATCAGCACAGGGTGCGGATCCCGCAGGCGCTTCTTATACGCTTACTACGGGGAATGAAACACTAAACGATGTCGCTACAGTCGCAAATAAAGCTTACTTCGGGTCAAATTACGTGTGGGTAATGATTTGCGGATTTTTGGTATTCTTCTTCCAGTGCGGATTTGCAATGGTTGAAACAGGTTTTTGCCGCGGTAAGAATGCGGCGCATACCATAACTATGAACTTTATGGTTTTCCTCGTCGGTGCGGTCGGTTATTTTCTTGTCGGATTTGCCCTGCAAATGGGCGGGTCAGGCGGAGCCGCATCGCTGGGCTCCGGCGGTTCGGTACTTAACTCATTGCTTTCTATACCCGGTCTTGGCGGGATAATGGGATATAAGGGCTTTTTACTCAGCGGAACCTATGACGCGGGAATTTACGCATTGTTTTTCTTCCAAATGGTATTTATGGATACCACAGTAACGATTCCTACGGGAGCTATGGCGGAAAGAGTAAAATATTCCGCCGTGGTTATAACATCGTTCTTCATTTCCATGTTTCTGTATCCTTTTTTCGGGAACTGGGTATGGGGCGGCGGATGGCTCTCAACTCTCGGTAAATATTTTGGTATAGGCCATGGCGTTGTCGATTTCGCAGGCTCTGCCGTTGTTCACTCAATGGGCGGTATGATTGCTCTGGCAGGCGCTATTGTACTTGGACCGAGAATAGGTAAATTTAAAAAAGACGGAACCGCAAGAGCGTTTCCGGGACACAATATTCCGATGGCTATTATCGGTACAATTATTTTGTTCTTCTGCTGGTTTGCTTTTAACGCCGGTTCAACCTTGAATGCATCCGACTTCAGGCTTTCGGTTGTTGCTACCAATACAATGATTGCCGGCGCGGTCGGCGGACTTGTGGCAATGTTCTATATGTGGATCAAATACGGTAAGCCCGATCCGTCCATGACAGCTAACGGAGCGTTGGCGGGACTTGTCGCAATTACCGCTCCCTGTGCGTTTGTAAATGGAATTTCCGCGTTTATCATTGGTTTTATTGCAGCAATATTAGTTTGCGTTGCCGTTCCGTTTGTTGAGAATAAATTAAAGCTTGACGATCCGGTCGGCGCGATTTCCGTTCACTGTGTTAACGGTCTCTGGGGTGTTATTTCAGTAGGACTATTCGCGGACGGTACTTACGGTGATGGTCTTAACGGTGTGACAGGTGGCGTTAAAGGGTTGTTCTTCGGCGATGCTTCACAGCTTGCCGCACAGTTTATTGCTGTTGCCGTGTTGTTTATATGGGGCTTTGGAGTGTCATTTATATTTTTCAAGGTTCTCGATAAGGTTTGGGGACTGAGAGTTTCACCGGAGGATGAGCTGGAAGGTCTTGACGCTCCCGAAATGGGTGTCCTCGCATATCCCGACAGCCAGCTGGTAAGATCGGAACTGGATTATGATACGGCTGATAATGCTGAAATCAAGCAATTGGCAAAATTTAAATATCGCGGTAAACAAAGCAAACCGATTATTGAGCCTGCGACCGGTATCAATCAGGCTGTTCCGGTTGAGGTCATTTCAACACCGGGCTGTGTCATTGCTTCCGATGTGAAGATTACGAAAATCGATATTATAACAAAACAAAACAAGTTTGAAGCCTTGAAGGCTGCTCTGAATGAAATCGGAATTACCGGAATGACGGTGACTCAGGTGCTTGGCTGCGGTATGCAAAAGGGCAAGATGGAATATTATCGCGGTGTCGAAATGGAAATAAATCTGCTGCCTAAGGTACAGGTTGAAGTCGTGGTATCAAAGGTGCCTGTAAGAGCAGTAATTGAAACGGCAAAAAAGGTTCTTTATACCGGACATATAGGGGACGGCAAAATCTTTATTTACGATGTTGAAAATGTAATTAAGGTTCGTACCGGTGAAGAAGGTTACGATGCTTTGCAGGATGTAGAATGAGAAAGTAATAAGTGCTCTATCGGGATTTATTTGAAAAGTATTACCCCGGGCAGCTGAGATAGTCAGGAATTACTGGATGCCTAATAAAGAGTGGGAATGCTGCAATGTAAATGATCCGTTCGCGAGATTACTCACAAACTACGGAGCAAGCGGCGTATAAAGTTGTTTCCCGCGGTTACTTACTATACAATAGTTACATTATATTTTTTCATCCAATAATCTATTTGCAGGAAATAGGCAATGGTTTGCGGTGTGGTCATCAGCTGACCGTACCATGGTTCAGTATTGTCACTCGTGAGCAGTTCTTCAAGCGCCGATTTTTTGATAAATGCGAGCAGCGGGGCGTTTGGTTCGGCGATTGCATCGCGCAGACGTTCACTGACCAGACGCAGATAGGTTGGACTAAAGGTTTTAGGATAGGGGCTTTTCTTGCGCCATAGGACTTCGCTGGGCAGCAAATCCTCAACCGCTTTGCGCAGAAGCCCCTTTTCACGTCCCTCGTAATCCTTGTATTCCCACGGTGTGGCATACAGGGCTTCCGCAATGCGGTGGTCGCAGAAGGGGACGCGCACTTCCAGCCCGCTGTACATACTCATGCGATCCTTCCTGTCGAGTAATGTTTGCATAAACCATTGCATGTTGAGGCTCATCATTTCTTTCGTACGGCGTTCAAGAGGGTAGGGGTTTCCTGCGATACTGACAGCGGCAATCGATTCCCGATAACGCTGCTGCACAAATTCCTGAGCGTTCAGCGACTTCGCAATATCGTCGTTCAGGAACGAGGTGCGATATATGGTGGACTGTGACCACGGGAAACCGTTGATGCTGCGGATTTTCTCATCGCGGAACCACGGATAGCCGCCGAATATCTCATCTGCGCATTCCCCTGAGAGCACAACGGTTGCGTCCTGCTTTACACGCCGGCAAAAAAGAAGAAGGGAACTGTCCACATCGGCCATTCCGGGCAGATCGCGTGCACTCACGGCATCATACAGAGCGTCGGCAACTTCTTCGGCACCGAGAGTGACGGTGGTGTGTTCGCAGCTGATATGCTCCACCATCTTTTGAATATAGGTATTGTCACTGTTAGGCTGAAAACGGCTGACCTTGAAATATTTATCATTATCAACATAATCCACTGAGAAGGTATGAAGCTTTTCACCCTGCGCCGCTTTCTCACGCGCGACAATAGCGCATATGATGCTGGAGTCAAGTCCGCCCGAAAGAAATGCCCCAACAGGCACATCGGAAACTGTCTGGCGCTCAATAGCGTCATTCACCAGCCAACGCACCTTTTCCAGAGTTTGATCAAAGGTATCGGTGTTTACATAATCATTGATCCTCCAATAGGTGCGCACATGTAACCCGCCGCGCGTAAAGTCCGCGCACTGACCGGGTTTTAGCTCCTCAATGCCCTTGAACACACCGCAGCCCGGTGTACGCCCCGGTCCGAGCAGTAGAATTTCCGCGATGCCGCTGCAATCAACACGGGGCGGCAGACCTGGGTGTTGAAGAAGCGCTTTGATTTCCGAGCCAAAGACTAACGTGTCGTTTAGCTTGGCGAAGAAAAGCGGTTTCACACCCATACGGTCGCGGGCGATAAAAAGCCGTTCCTCTTGATCGTCCCAGATGGCAAAGGCAAATATGCCGTTGAACTCCTCAAGACACCGCTCACCCCATGCTATATAGGCCTTCAGTATAACTTCGGTATCTGAACGGGTTAAAAAATCAACGCCTTCGCTGCTAAGTTTGCTGCGAACCTCAAAGGTATTGTATAATTCACCGTTGTATATTATGGTATATTCACGGCCGTTGGCGCCGGCGGTCATCGGCTGCCGCCCTTTTTCAATATCAATAACGGCAAGCCTCGTATGCACGAGCGCGGCGTGCATTCTTATGAATTTTCCCGACTGGTCCGGTCCGCGTGATTTCAGGCTCTTTAGCATGCGGTCAAGTATATTATCACACCGCATTTCCCCATAATCAATGATCCCCGCTATTCCACACACAGTATATCACTCTCCTAAAGGTTGATTTTAATATTTCTCTCTATTATTTTATTATACCAGAGAGAAAATATTATAAAAGATGCGATTGCTCACAGAAACGTGTTCTATGTTTTATTATACAAATTGTGAGCAAAAGCGTCTTTGATCTTACAGGTTAATGTTAATATATGCGGGTATGTGCGGGATGATACCGGCGGCAGGATATGGCAAATCAATTAAATATTTTCTTTTGCTCTCTTAATATAAATTATAAAAACGGGCGTCTTCTTCAAAGACACAGCCAAATAAGGAAGTGTTAAGAATGCTAATTTCATTGCTTGTATGTACGCAGATCATTTCCGAATCAAGGATATGTACGGGCATAAAAAAGCTGTCAGTTTTTAATAGCACTTGCTATTAAAACAGACGGCTCATAAATACCTTATTATTCGGATAAAAAATAGGTGTACCGTTATTTAAACGATACACCTACCATTTTTTAGATATAAACCTCTACCGTTAAATCCGTCCATTGAAACTTACGGAGATAGTCTGCACCCGCTTTGCGAAAGGCTTTAGCGGCTTCGTAGTCCACTGTGAACTCGAAGTAGAGATTAGTCCTCCCTACTACGTATAGCTGCCTGAGCCGCCGCAAGTCTTGCGATCGGTACTCTGAAGGGTGAGCATGATACATACGTAAGCCCTATCTTGTGGCAGAACTCTACGCTTGACGGATCGCCGCCGTGCTCGCCGCAGATACCGATGTGCATATCGGGACGAACCTTCTTGCCGAGCGTTACAGCCATTTCCATCAGCTTGCCGACACCGACCTGATCGAGCTTTGCAAACGGATCGCTCTCAAAGATCTTCGCGTCGTAGTATGCGTTCAGGAACTTGCCAGCGTCGTCACGGCTGAAACCGTAGGTCATCTGTGTAAGGTCGTTTGTACCGAAGCAGAAGAATTCAGCTTCCTTAGCGATATCGTCAGCGGTAATAGCCGCACGC
>CAZMRH010000110.1:0-5720 GCA_964568705.1 uncultured Lachnospiraceae bacterium | reverse complement strand
CGTAGGCGGCGCGGTGTACATGAACGCGGGAGCATACGGCGGTCAGATCGCCGACATACTCACGGAAAGCACATATTTTGACGCATCTACCGGACGTATCGGCACGGTGAAGGCATGCGACCATCATTTCAGCTACCGTGGGAGCATATACCGCGAGAATCCGTCATTGCTTGTGTTGTCGGCACAGTTTACACTTACTCCGGGCGATCCCGAAAAGATCCGCGCTGATATGGACGATATCATGCGTCGACGCCGTGAGAAACAGCCGCTTGAGTATCCGAGTGCCGGAAGCACGTTCATGCGTTACCCCGGCCGCTATACCGGGCAGATGATAGAGGAAGCGGGACTGAAGGGGTACTCGGTCGGAGGCGCTCAGGTGTCGGAGAAGCACGCGGGCTTTGTGATAAACAAGGGCGGCGCGACTTGTGCAGACGTTCGCGAACTGATACGGATAATCAAAGAAAGAATTTACAATAAATTCGGTATCGGCATAGAATGCGAGGTCATATATGTCGAAAATCCGGGGGAAAAAAGGTAATGGAAACGGAATCCTTTTCAAAGAGGACGAAGCGCTTTGTTTCAGAGCAGCAGTTCAAGAAAAAGTGCTGCGCGAGAATATTTGATGACGGGATGAAGCTGTCATCCGACCGTGACCGCGAGAGTGCCGTCACCGAAGCGATATCAGCGCTGCATGAACATGTCAGGTGTGACGGCTGCACCGGTGCGTTCGTCCGTGCGCTCTTTATTGTGTACGGCAGCGTCACCGATCCCGGGAAAAGCTATCATCTTGAGTTTTCACTGAGGCATGAAGCCGATCGTGACGCAGTTACGGAGCTTCTCGCATCTGCCGGATTTACTGCGGGTAAGGCTATGCGCCGCGGCAGATACATAGCCTACTTCAAGGGCAGCGAAACGATTGAGGATATGCTTGCGTTTATCGGAGCGTCAGGCTCGGCGTTTGACATGATAAACAAAAAGATAGTTAAAGAATTCCGCAATAACACAAACCGGTGCGTCAACTGTGATACGGCAAATATTGATAAAGCGCTTGACGCGGCGGGACGTCAGATCGAGATAATCCGCCTCCTTGAGGAGCGCGGGATAATAAACAAACTGCCCGATCAGCTTCGCGTTACCGCAAAGCTGAGACTTGAGCATGATGACGCGTCGATGTCGCAGCTCGCGGCACTTCACGACCCGCCGATATCGAAATCGGGCGTTAAGCACAGGCTTGACAGAATAACTGAATACGCTGACGAATAGCGAATCATAAGAAGGGAGACGGTCGAATGGGGCATTTCGTACATCTGCATCTGCACAGTGAATATAGTCTGCTTGACGGGGCATGCCGCATCGCCGACATCCCGAGAGCCGCGAAAAAGTGCGGACACACCGCTGTCGCGATAACAGACCACGGCGTCATGTACGGCGCGGTGAATTTTTATAATGCGTGCAAAAAAGAGGGCATCAAGCCGATAATCGGCTGTGAGGTCTACGTTGCGCCGAGAAGTGCGTCCGAGAAGGAAAGCGGGCGCGACGCGGCGAATTCACACCTTGTGCTGCTCGTGAAAAACGAGGCAGGCTATAGAAACCTGATATACATGGTGTCAAAGAGCTTTACTGAGGGCTTTTATGTAAAGCCGAGAGTCGATATGGAAATGCTTGCGGCTCACAGCGAGGGACTTATGGCACTGTCGGCATGCCTGTCGGGACAGCTTCCGAAGCTGATACTTTCGGGCGAATATGACAAAGCGGAGAAGCTTGCACTCGAATATAAAAAAATGTTCGGCGGGGACTATTATCTTGAACTTCAGGATCACGGAATACCCGATCAGAAAACTGTGAACGCCGCACTCGTCAGAATTTCGGAGAAATGCGGGATACCGCTTGTCGCGACGAACGATGTTCACTATATCAATAAAGACGACAGCAGCGCTCAGGAAATACTAATGTGCATACAGACGAACTCGTCACTTGACGACGAATCGCACATGAAGTTTCCGACAGATGAGTTTTATTATAAATCCACGGAGGAAATGGAACGCCTGTTTCCGGATCATCCGGAGGCTGTGGGGAACACAAAAATTATCGCCGATAAGTGCAGCTATGATTTTGTATTCGGCAAACACTTTCTCCCGCGTTATACCTGTCCGGACGGCCGCAGTGCCGATGAATACCTCCGTTCGCTTACGACAGAGGGCTTCGGGCGACGCATCACCGACGGCTACATCACCTTTGAATGGGGTGAACGCGCAAAATACGAGGCGCAGATAGAACATGAGCTTGATGTGATCGGCAGTATGGGCTACAGCGAATATTTCCTCATCACGTGGGACTTCGTTCACTACGCGAAATCGAAGGGGATACCTGTAGGACCCGGTCGCGGAAGCGGTGCGGGAAGCCTTGTCGCGTACCTTATCGGTATCACCGACGTCGATCCCATCCGATTCGGGCTGCTGTTCGAACGATTCCTGAATCCCGAACGTGTCAGTATGCCGGACTTTGATATCGACTTCTGCTATTACAGGCGCGGCGAGGTGATTGACTATGTCCGCGAAAAGTACGGCGACGATCATATCTCGCAGATAATCACGTTCGGAACCCTTGCGGCAAAGGCGGCGATACGCGGCGTCGGACGCGCGCTCGGAATGCCGTACAGCGAGGTTGACCGCGTTGCGAAGCTCATTTCGGGGATGCCGGGCGTATCACTTGAGGAAACGATGAAATCAAAGCGTTTCGCCGAAGTCTATCAGTCAAGTACGGAGATAAAGCGGCTCGTCGATACCGCCAGATCAATCGAGGGTATGCCGAGTCACGTGTCGATTCACGCTGCGGGAGTCGTTATAACGGACAAGCCGGTGTGCGATTATATCCCACTTGCGACGAGCGGCGGTATCCCGGTGACGCAGTTCACCATGACGACAGTCGAGAAGCTCGGACTGCTCAAGTTCGATTTCCTCGCACTCCGCTATCTTACGGTGATCGAATCGGCGTGCGAGCAGATACGCGAGCGCGTCCCGGATTTCGACGTGCATAAGGTCGATATAGACGACGCGGCGACCTATAAGCTCTTATCCGACGGCAACACGGACGGCGTATTCCAGCTTGAATCAGCCGGAGTGCGTCGTATGCTCACACAGTTGTGTCCCGAAAACATCGAGGATATAATCGCATCAATAGCGCTGTACCGTCCGGGGCCGATCGAATCCGGCGCGATACCGAAATATATCGCGGTGCGGCACGACAGAAGCAAGATGAAGTTTGTCTCGCCGCTGCTTGAGCCGATACTCTCGGATACCTGCGGCTTCATCATTTATCAGGAGCAGGTCATGCAGATATTCTGCACGCTTGCGGGATATTCGCTCGGCAAAGCGGACATAGTGCGCCGTGCGATATCAAAGAAGAACAGGGAAGCACTTAAGGCTGAGCGTGACGCGTTCCTTGAAGGAGCAAAATCGCACGGCATGACGGAGGCGGACGCATCGGGACTCTTTGACGATATAGTGGGATTTGCGAATTACGCGTTCAACAAAAGCCACGCCGCCGCATACGGAATGCTCTCGTTCTATACCGCGTACCTCAAAGCGCACTATCCCGTCGAATACAACTGCGCACTGCTTACGTCGGTTGAAGGCTCACCTGAGAAGTCAGCCGAGTATATAATGAAGTTCGTCAAAGACGGCATCCGCATACTTCCGCCGTCGGTCAACGAAAGCCGCAGTGACTTTCACGTTGACGGAAAGAACATCAGATACGGACTGAGCGGGCTAAAAAATATCGGACGCAAATACGTTGACGAGGTAATAATTGAGCGCGGGAGAAACGGCAGATTTGTGTCGTTTGAGAACTTCCTTGAGCGCACCGCATCGCTCGGCACAAACCGCAAACAGCTTGAATCGCTGATCAAGGCTGGCGCGTTCGATAATATGGGGCTCAGGCGCAGTCAGCTTCTCGCGTCGTATGAGAGACTGCTTGAAAACCGCCAGCAGAGCGCCGGCATGTCACTGCCGGGACAGCTCAACATGTTTTCGATGTCCGACATTCCCAAAACGCTTATCCGGCCGAAATTCGAGTATCCCGATCTGCCGGAGCTGTCATCAAGGCAGAAGCTGAAGCTTGAAAAGGAAGTGTCTGGGCTGTATTTCTCCGGGCATCTGCTCGACGATTACACCGAGCATATTACACTTTTGAATGTGACTTCAATACGCGATATCAAGGCTTCGTTTGAGGAAGCACCGGATGATACTTCCGGGACCGAAACGGCGTCTGCCGACATAGGGGACACCGCTGACACGCCGTCTTACAAAAGCGGCGATGTAGTTACAGTGTGCGGAATCGTTACCGCGAGAGTTAATAAAACCACCAAAGCCGGTGCGAACATGGCGTTCGTCACACTTGAGGACAGACTCGGCGACATCGAGACTGTCGTGTTTGCGAAAAGCATGGACGAATACGGACAGATGCTGACCGTCGATACGGCGGCAGCAGTCTTCGGAAGCATATCCGTGGACGATGACGGCACGGTGAAGCTGCTCCTGCGGCGTGCGTTTCTTCTTTACGAAAACGGCAAACTGCCGGAATATGTAAGACAGAATCCGGAGGGACTGAGAGAACGCAAGAAGTCAACACAGCCGACCGAACGTACAATGCAGGCACCCACAAAGACCGACCGCACCGCTCACTCACGACCGACGGCTCAACAGCCTGCGGCGCACGTCCCTACGAAGCTGTACCTCAGGGTGGAATCCACCGAAAGCGAGACCTTCCGCCGCGCCGAGGCGATTATCGGTATATTCGAGGGTACATTCCCCGTGATATTTTACGACGTGTCAAAAGGGAAGTATGTAAAATACGGCATCTGCGGCATTGCGCTGACACCGTATGTGAAGCGTGAGCTTGAAAATCTACTCGGTGACGGCTCGGTCATACTGAAATAATCAGCCCGTGTAGTCCTCGATGAGCGAGACAAGCTCGTCCGTCGAGTTCACGCCAATACCTCTGTCAAGCAGACTTCTGTCCTGCTCGGGAAGCGTGAAAAGGTAAACGTCAAGCACCTCAAAGGGTGTCGGATCGCCGTTCTTATACACCGCGATCTTTCCGTCATACGAGCGGATGATAAACAGAGGCTTCTGTGCGTCTGCCTCATCATTTCCGAGGACAGCCGCAGGTGAGACAGGTGTGGCTGACGGCACATCATTTTCAGGGTTGACATCATTTACCGCATTTTTTATCCCGACGACGCAAAAAAACGTCGCGGCTGCCAATAATAGTATCAGCAGAGCGGGCAGCCATATATCGGATAAGCGTGTGAAAAGCCTCGGCATTTTCATAAATTCACCTTTTAAATTGTTAATTTGTGATTATTATTCGCCAATCTTAATAATATATTCAAAAAAGCGGATTATACTGAAAATATAACTGCACAGCGGTTTTGCTGTGAGGAAGGGCGGTGATATATGTGCCCGTAAAGCGTGAAAAAAAACAGCTTACTCCCGAGGAGGCTGCGGCGCGTAAAGAGGAGATAAAGAAGGCACTGAAAACCTCCGGCAAGGTGGCGCTCAGAGTCCTTTCGTATATAATGGACGTCCTCTTAACGATCATACTCATCGGCATGATAACCGGGCTTATCGTCGGTACTGTCTTTACGCTGTATGTCAAGAATTATCTTGATACCGATATAGACACGTCATTTTTCGTGACGCAGAATGTCGATACGACCA
>CAZMRH010000109.1:0-5901 GCA_964568705.1 uncultured Lachnospiraceae bacterium | reverse complement strand
GCCGATTCCCGCTGCGACCGCGGCATGCCTTACAGATATGATACCGTGCCCTGTCAGCGTTTCCGGATTCCATTCATCATACGGTCCGTCACCTGGAAGCGGTACCGCCGTCGCGCCGATTACATCTTCAACATACCGTGCGATATCCTCCGACATGCTGTCGACCTTCTTGGGCGCGCGTCCGTTGAAGTAGCTGTAGATGAGCTTCGGCTCAATCTCATACAGTCCCCTCGGCAGTGCGATACCGTGAACTATCACGGATTTACAACGCTTCCACACATCTGTCGGACGGAATCCCGCGGGCGCACCCGTGAAGCCGTCTAACGATGCGAATCCGCATACATCTGCGCCGAGCCCCGCCGCCGCGCTGCGGATTTTTTCTTTTATTAAAGCCATGTTCTCCATATGTACCTCATAATTAATCAATAAACAGATAAGCGGCTTATTGCTAAGCCGTATTTCTTTTTATTTACCGACAAACAGCGTTCCGACAACGTTGCCTTTTATTATCTCATAAAGCGACTCGGGTCTCTGACCGTTTGTGATGATCGTATCGATTCCCTGCGACATCGCAAGTCCGGCCGCTTGAAGCTTCGTTTTCATGCCGCCTGTGCCGCGACGCGATCCCGCACCCCCCGCAAGCTCATATACGCTGTCGTCGATATTCTCGATACGGCTGATAAGCTTCGCGTCAGTATAAAGACGCGGATCCTTGTTGTAAAACCCGTCAATATCCGAGAATATGACGAGTTTCGACGCCTGACACAGTACGGCGACCACAGCTGACAGCATATCATTGTCGCCGAACAGCTTTTCCTCCGACTCAATCTCCGTATAGCTTACGGAGTCGTTCTCGTTCACTATCGGGATGATGCCGTTCTCGAGCAGTGCGCCGAAGGTATTCGACAGGTTTTCTTTCTTGCGCTCCTGCTTTATATCGTCCGCGTTCAGTAGTATCTGTGCGACCGTTTTATCGTAGTATCCGAAAAATTTATCGTAGTAAAACATTATGCTGCACTGCCCTACCGCAGCCGCTGCCTGCTTCATACGCATGCTTGTGGGCTTTGCGTCAAGCCCCATTTTATTCGTTCCTATTGCGATAGCGCCCGACGACACAAGCACAACCTCATACCCCATATTATGGATATCCGACAGCGTAAGCGCAAGATTTTCAAATGTGCGCAGATTGCTTTTCCCCGATTCATTGGTAAGCGTCGATGTGCCGACCTTTACTACGATTCTGTTCTGATGAAGACTCATGGTCTTTTTACCTCTGATATATGTATGGCAAGGTGTTGCCCTGCCCGAATGTTCTGCTTAATAAACGTCGGTGACTGTCGCAGTGCTGTTGAAGTCAATCGTATCATCAGTCAAGCCATTGCATACATTGATAAAGGTCTTGCCGCGGTTGAAAAGCAGCGGCTCACCGCTTTCGTCAAACATCGCCATCGGCTCATCCTTCGACGCTTTTTTCCACGCGATCTTCTGATAAGTACCCATCGTCGCGTAGTATCCCGTTCCTTCACCCGTATTGTTCATTGCGATACGGTTTTTAGGATCGTTTGGAATAAGCCATGAGTCGCAGTACAGAATAATTACATTCTTGAACGAAAGCTGCTTATTATCGTTACCTGCATCTATATGCGGCTCACCTCTGTACTGGAAACGGAGGTATTCGCCCGTAACTTCATCAAATACGTAGTCAACGACCTGATAATTTGATACGGGAATATTGATGTGCGGCGCAGAGTTGTCGTACGTCGCAGTAGTTCCCCATGTGACGAAATCCATCGGGGAGTCGAAGTTATCGGGAAGGTTTTTGTTAAAGCCGAAATACTCATCGATCGCCCATTTGATGCCCTCACCGGTCGTCATCATCGTATGCTCCGACGCCATAATCTTCAGTCGCTCCTGATCGCGGTAAAACGTATTTGCATTGCCCCAGCGAACACCGTCAATATGGTCGATACTGCGTGTCTCAAATGCTTCATATGCATAATCGCTTCCGCCTGCGTGGACGAAGATCGCGTCGTGATTCATCGCAAAGTCAATATAATAATCGCGCGCCGATCTGACCGAGCCGACTACGGGAAGATTTTCATAATCCGATGATATTATCATAAGTCTGGTGATGCCGCCCTCGGCGAGACATTCGTAAATGATATCCGCTTTCGACAATCCCCACTGCGGTAAGCTTTGGTAAATATTATTTACCATAACCGACACAGGTCTGCGTTTACTGTAATCGACAGACGCTTCAAGCCCCGTAAGTGGATTGAGTATATCAGGTTCACCTGTGTCTGCCGCAGTTTCGTCACCGGTTACCTCCGGCGTTGTATCAGCGGAAGTCTCCGCATCCTCTGCTTTCTTCTTGCATGAACCGACAGTAAGAACGATGATTATAAGAAATACAAGTGTAAATATGCGTACTATCCTTTTCATTGATTTACCTCTCCGAACTCATTCTCCGAGATTGCGTTCAAGCCAGATCACGCCAAGCTCAAAGGCTTCGGCAAGTCCTGTCTTCATATCCTGCTTGACTATTCTCTCTCCTGCCGAAAGTTTCGTATCGGTATTCACGATCTGAATAATTATCTTGTCGGGGACATCATGCCCGTTGACCTCTGTTGTATTCATGATAACAAGCTGAAGATAATACGCGTCGCTCATGTTGCCGTAGCATATTGTATTCCCTTCACGGACAAGCGGTCTGTCCTTATACATAAGGAAGGAGCCCTCGACTGTAGCGGCTTTCATTATTTCCTCTCTTTCGCTGTCTGTCATTGCATAATCCTTTCAAGCACAAATTTCTTTTATATTTTACTACAGCCTGCCGGAAAAGTCAATACATTCAGCAAACATAAACGGCGGTGAGACGCATTTAGCGCTATCACCGCCGTATAATTCACTTAAGTCTTTCAAGCTTCCCGAGAATTCGCTCGAACGCTGTCAGGAGCGATGCTTTTGTGTGTACTCCCGCCACGTTCCATGTTTTCTCAGACATAGCGGAAAGACGTGAGCGCACTATATCCATCTCCTGCGCGGATGTCCACTCGCAGCTCTCGTAATCCTTGATGTAGTCGCCCCACGCGCATATCTGTCCGCCAAGCACGTTCGCATCATCCGGAACTCGAAGCTCCTTGTTATACGCGGGCGACTTCTCATCGAAGTGTGTCCACGGTGACACTATATACATCGGCTTCCAAGAGCAGTTGATGATCGGGAATCCCGACTTGGCAAGATCGGGTGTGAGCTGATAATACGATTCCCAGCCTATAACAATGACCTTTTTCGAAATCATGTCGTTATACTCTTTGCGAAAGCCCTCCCATACCACGGGGGTTTTACCCATCGAAAGTATGTCGTTAGTCACTCTCGCGATGTAGTGACTGTACAGCGCGACGATATCGGGAAGTCCGTGGGCTTCCATATACGCCATGCTCTCCTCGCAGTCATTCCAGCGACCAAGAATCGCTTCGTCTCCGCCTATATGGATATACGGCGAATCGGGGAACATTGCGATTACCTCGGCATATAGCCGCTTCAGAGCATCAAATGTCTCCTCGCTTGCGCGGGTGATTCCATGTGTACCGAAAACCTCGGGGTAAATTGTAGTAAACTGCGTGCTGTGTCCCGGCATATCTACCTCGGGTACAATCGTCACGCCGAGATCCTTCGCATGTTCACACAGCTCTGCAAGCTCGTTTCTTGAATAATGACGGTTATCAGTAGGCAGGAGCGGGAATTCATCCGACGGAAGCGTATAGCTCTCGTCATCGGTGAAATGTATCTGAAAGCGGTTGACCTTGAGCATGAAGCACAGGTCAACATACCCATGGAGATACCTCATAGGATGCCACTTGCGTGCAACATCAAGCGACAGGCCGCGCCATGTCGATTCCGGTTTATCCCATATATCGCAAAACGGTACGGAGACTCCACCGTTGCACTTTTCCGATATCTGAGCAAGCGTTGCAAGCGCGTATCCGAGAGCCTCGCGTCCGCCGCAGGTCACGCTGCAGCCGCCGGCATCGGCGTGAATGGTATAGGTGTCGGCTTCAAGTGACGAATCGGAAGCAAATGTAATACCGCCGTCACCTGGTGCAAGAGCCGCACCGATCGCACGGTCAAGAATGTCCGATACGCGGTGGAAAAGATCGCGGTACTCTGCCCTGTCGCATTTGTATTCGGCTTTGAGTTCAAGCCGTTTATCGCCTATTTCGGCGTGTTTTGGATGCGGAATAATATTTACCATGATATCTCCTTTTTTTGTAATAAACGGCTTTCGGTCAGCCGGAAATTTCCGTCATAAGCTTGTAGAGATTCTCAAAGTGTTGATGTTTTGCCGCACACTCAGCCTTCATCGCGGCCACGTCCGTTTCTGACCAGTCGTCAAGCTCGCCGTCCTTCAGTTTACCCTTATACATGCGGTCGGTCTTCTGGGCGAAGTTGATATCAAGCGCGCAAATTTCGTTCTTTCTCTCGCATATAACCAGATTGCTCTGTCCCTCAAGCAGCTTCTCAACTGCCAACGAACCCATCTTTGCAGCGGTAACACGGTCACGAAGTGTGGGCGAACCGCCGCGTACGACATGTGCAAGACGTGCGAATTTGGTCTCTATATTTGTAGCTTCCTGTATTCGCTTTGCAAAAGCTTCCGAGTAATACGGATTGCCCTCGGTAACGATAACTATGAAGCCGCGTTTGCCGTTTTTGTTGGTTTCCGATATTTTAAGTTCATTCAACTTCCGGATGACTGCTTCTTCGTCGAACTGGATCTCGTTGATAAAGCAGCCGACCGCGCCGCAGGCTATCGCTGTATTTATCGCGATACCACCCGCCGCATTGCCCATTACCTCGACCACGTTGCAGCGTGAGTGTGATTCGCAGGTGTCGCGTAGTCTGTCAACCATCTCGATGACTGTGTTCATCGCGGTGTCGTAGCCGATTGCATATTCAGTTGATGTGATATCGTTATCAATCGTTCCGGGGATGCCGATTGCGGGAATTCCGCGGTTAGATATGTCGGTGGCTCCTCTGAATGTTCCGTCACCGCCGCATGCCACGATTCCGTCGATGTTATATTTATGGCAGGTCTCGATAGCTTTAGCCATTCCCTCTTCGCTCTTGAATTCGGGACATCTTGCCGAGTAAAGCATCGTACCGCCGCGTGTAACAATATTCGATACCGCATGTGAGTCGAGATGTACCACGTCGTCGTGGATAAGTCCGCTGTAACCGCCGTTGATTCCTATAACCTCAACGCCGTGCGAAAGTGCACTGCGTGTGACCGCGCGTACTACGTTATTCATTCCGGGAGCGTCACCGCCAGAGGTGAGCACGCCGATTCTTCTGAACTGTTTCCCCATAATAATTCTCCCTTGACTGTATATATTTTATCTTACAGGCTATTTTAATACAAAATGCAAAAAAAATCAAGTGGGGCTTACAACATCGCGCAAATATTTTCCTTTGGTATATAACAGCCGAACGGTGATAATTATTATTAGCGGAGTCTCTCTGATTGGTGTGCAAATTTTTGTGCCGAATTTTTATAAACCTCTTGAAATTCTTCGGGTAATATGGTATCATACGAAAGTAGTTTTTTGCACGGCGCGGTGTTTATCGGTCAAACATTAAGCCGCGCGGTAGATTATACAATAATATGGACTGGTATCGAAGCGGTCATAACGGCCCTGACTCGAAATTTTCCCACAAACCACCCTTTTCGTCCGCAAGAAATCCAGTGTTTATGCGGGTTCTTCGTAACCCGAAAATTGAATATTTCCGAGTTCTCTCCTGTAGTTCTCTCCTAAAATTTTTTGAATTTTTCGAGCGAAAAACAGGCGAACATATATGGAGAGCTATCGAAGTGGTCATAACGGCCCTGACTCGAAATCA
>CAZMRH010000108.1:4285-5901 GCA_964568705.1 uncultured Lachnospiraceae bacterium | reverse complement strand
TTATTTTTGTTTTTTCGTCTGTCTACTTGACTGGGGGCACATCATCGGAGGTGGGTTTTTTCTGATCTGCACTTCCCTCTTGTCCCGTTAACTGATAAATATATTCCGTAAAAAGGAAAAAGAATATGCGATATCGTGAAAACCGTTGATTTTGAAACCTGTTTGTGGTAAACTATAGTAATAAAAAACATACAGGAGCGTACACAGTGTCAAACGAAGCAATTCAGAAGATAAAATCGACTGAGTCTGAAGCCGACGCATTCATCGAAAAGTGCGCGGCTTACAACCGTGACCGTATCTCTCAGGCAAAGGCTGATGCGCAGATGAGGTATCAGGCGGCCGAGACAAAATGCCGCAGTAAACAGAAGGAGGCATCCGAAGAAGCGGCTGCGAAGGCGCTCGGTACGGCTAAATCGAAAAGTGACGCGGCAAGGGCGGAAGCGGATGAAATGTG
Organism: uncultured Lachnospiraceae bacterium; assembly: GCA_964568705.1. Lineage (GTDB taxonomy): Bacteria > Bacillota > Clostridia > Oscillospirales > CAG-272 > CAZMRH01. The sequence goes on along the minus strand of CAZMRH010000108.1, from coordinate 5,447 downwards.
CGCCGCCGCCGTGAAGAAATTACCCGATGCGGTAAAACTTATAATCCGGGAGATAATCAGAAAATGGCAGTAAGCAAAATGAAACGGCTGTCCGTTATCACCCTCGGTGAGAACGCCGACAGACTGATTTATTCGCTTCAGAAGCTGCGCGCGGTATCGGTCACACAAATGTCGCCGCCTGTGTCGCCGGATGACACGGGTGCGGAGGACGGCACGGTGACAAATGATGCCGACAGTATCGCTCCTCTGCTCACTCCGGTAAGCTGTGCGGAGGAGGTGCGCGAGATAAACGCGACACTAGTCCGTACGAAGCGCGCGATTGACTTTCTCGCGGCGTACTTTACCGGAAAGAAGCCGATGTTCGCACCGCTCGACGAGATCACGCTTGAGGAATTCGAGAATACTCGTGAAAGCGCGGCGGCATCACTCCTGAATGAAGCGATAAAAACCGAGGACGGGATTGCCGCGGTGAAGAACGCGGTGATGCGCACGAGAGCGGAGATTGAAATGCTTGCTCCTTGGCGTGAGTGGGAGTATTCCCTCCCCGAATACTCGACGAAATACACTAAAACTGTATGCGGCACGTTCTTCCCGACGACCGACATTACTGCGGTAAACGCGCGGCTCTCGGACACCGAGATGGTACTCGATGTGATAGAGCGCGACAAGAGTGGCATATACGCGGTGATGACGGCACATAAGGATGCATTCGACGATGCAATGAAGCAGCTTTCGTCGGCGGGATTTGTAAAGACCTCCGCAATAACCGATACGAAGGGCGGTAAATCTGCCGCCGCTTTGCTCCATGATGCGACGGCAAGGCTTGACGCGGCGCAGTCAAAGCTTGAGGAGCTTAAGGCTCATGCAGCCGAGCTTTCGTCAAAGCAGTCGCTGCTTGAGGCATACTGGGATGTGCTGTCGTCGCGTCTGTCACGGCTTGAGGCAAAGGAAATGACCTCAGCATCCGAAATGACGGTGATGCTCACGGGCTGGGTCCCCGAGAAAGCCGTACCGAAGGTCGAAAAGCTTTTAAACGACCGCGGTGACGCGTACAGCTTCGATGATCCGTCTGACGGCGACGATGTGCCGGTACTTCTGGAAAACAACCGTTTCGCAAGTCAGTTCGAACCGGTGGTCGGGCTATATTCGCTGCCCGCCTACG
>CAZMRH010000108.1:0-4275 GCA_964568705.1 uncultured Lachnospiraceae bacterium | reverse complement strand
TAAAATATTGTCGTGAATATGACTTATTCTCGAAGCATATTCTACATCATCATCTTCGGTCTGATGTTCTCCGATGTCGGCTACGGACTGCTCGTAGCGGGACTGTGTCTGTTCGCGGTGACAAAGCTGCCGATACGCGGGGCGATCCGTAAGTTCTGCAATATGTTCGTCTACTGCGGAATCTCATCGGCTGTTATGGGTGCGCTGTTCGGCGGCTGGTTCGGCGATATACCGGTGGTGTTCATGCAGAATTTCCTCGGCGTAAGTGCCGAACAAACGTCAGGATCGTTCTTCAACGGATTTCTGTTCAGCATGACAAACGACCCGATAACCTACCTTATCGTTTCACTCGGAGTCGGCGCCGTTCATCTCGTATGCGCGATGCTGATAAAATTCTATATCCTCGCGAAAGACGGCAAATGGTTTGATGCGATGTTCGATATCGGAAGCTGGCTTGTTCTGTTCACGGGAATCGGACTTTACCTCGTCATTCCGTCAGTCGGAATGTGGGTGGCGGTTGCAGGTGTCGCGATGCTGGTACTTACGCAGGGACGGCATGAAAAGAACATCGTCATGAAGCTACTTAAGGGCATCATGAGTCTGTACGACCTGATAAGCTACGCGTCTGACCTGCTCTCGTATTCACGAATACTTGCGCTCGGACTCGCGGGTTCGGTCATCGGCGGGGTCATCAACATCATCTGTACGATGGGCGGCGCGACTCCGGTCGGCATCATCGTATTCATCATGGTATTCCCGCTCGGACATCTTCTCAACATCGCCATCAACATTCTCGGTACGTTCGTGCATGACGCAAGACTTCAGTATATCGAATTCTTCGGCAAGTTTTATGAGGACGGCGGCAAGCCCTTTGAGCCGCTTCAACCTGAATCAAAATACGTAATCCTTAAATAAAAAACAAAAAAGAGGTAACTAAAATGACATTCACAGAATTCCTTAACACGATTTTCTGCGGACAGAATCTTGCCATCCTCGGTGCGGTGCTTGCGGCGGCTCTTGCCGGCATGGGCAGTGCCAAAGGCGTCGGACTTGTGGGTGAAGCAACTGCGGGTATGCTCGTCGAGGATCCTTCAAAATTCGGTAAATCACTTCTGCTTCAGGCACTTCCCGGCACACAGGGTATTTATGGATTCGTTACCGCGTTCATGATTATCGTAAAGATCGGTCTGCTCACGGATGCTCCCGCCGAGCTTACTATCGGTCAGGGCGCATATCTGCTCATGTCCGCACTTCCGATAGCTCTCGTCGGATTTTATTCCGGAATCAAGCAGGGACGCGTCGCTGCAGCAGGCATAAACCTGATTACAAAGCGTCCGGGAGAAGTGGGTAAAGCGATCATTTCGGCGGCTCTCGTTGAAACCTACGCAATCCTCGCACTGCTCGTATCGCTTCTTCCGATAATCAGCTTTAAAGCCTGAATTACCGAAGGAATAACGCAATGAACAATCTCGACAAAATACTTGAAAAGATAAACAAGACCGCGGCGGATGAGGTGTCCGCGGCGAACGCGGCGGCTGACAGCGAGATAGCTGCGATATACGAAGCGTGCGACGCGAAGATCAAGAGTCTTGAGATACGCACCGCGTCGAATATCAAGGCTGAAGCTGCGCGTATCGCCGCAAGAGCCGAGTCGTCGGCGGATATGAAGAAGCGTGAAGTACTGTTGGCGGCGAAGGTATCAATGATCGACCGCGCGTTTGCCGAAGCAGCATCAAGGCTTACTTCCCTTTCTGATGACGAATACTCGGTGCTACTTACAAGCATACTCGTGTACTCTGTGTCGGAAAGGCTGAATGAAGCGGCTGAGCTTCGCGGGCTTTACGGTGACAGTGAGGAATACTGTACCGATTTCACCGTACTGTTCAATGCGTCTGACCGTGACAGGTACGCGTCGGCGGTCATTGACGATGCGAAATCCGGACTTGCAGAAAAGAATCCAGAATGGGCTGACGTGTCGCTCGCGGTATCCGATGAGACGGCGAAAATCGACGGCGGCCTGATACTGCGCTACGGCGACATCGAGAGCAACTGCTCGATATCCGCGCTTGTGGCACAGGAAAAAACACAGTCCGGCACAAAAATAGGCAAGATACTGTTCGGATGATGCCCGTGCGGCTATTCGTTTATAATGTAAGGACTACAGTATGATTAAAGATACGGAATACATGTTTGCTTCGGCAAGAATACGTGCCGCCGAGGGTAAGCTGTCGCCGTCGGAGCGAATCGACAAGCTGACGGGTGTCGCGGACATTCACGCACTTTGCGAGGCGGCGGCGGAAGTGTTCGGCGTAAAGGTCACGGAAAAAGACAGCCTCGACGCGATACTTGACGCGGCGATGGACAATGCTGTGACGATCGTGAGGGACGCAGCACCTAAGCCGTCAGTGTTCGACTCACTTCTGTACAAATACGACTGCTGCAACGCGAAAACCGCGATAAAAAGTAAGATTCGCGGCACTGACAGCCGTGGTATGTACTTCGGCTGCGGCACAGCCCCGGCAGAAAAGTTTGAAGCTGCGGCGAAGGATGCGGACTTTTCGTTTCTTCCCGAGCATATGGCTCAGGCGGCGGCTGATGCGCTCTACGAATACGAGAAGAGCGGCGACGGCCGTGCGATCGACCTGATGCTCGACCGCGCATGCTACGCTGATATGGCGGAGTCGGCTGAAAAGAGCGGCGTACCGCTTATAATCGACAATTCCCGGTTCAGTGCGGACAGCGCGAATCTTATGACCGCGCTACGCATAAACAAGATGAATATTTCTCCGGAGGCCGCACGCACTTTATTCGGTCGTGCATTCGTACCGGGCGGAAACGTTTCGGATGACGCTTTTATCAGCGGCGGTGAGGTATGCGATGCCGACGCGCTCATGGCGAAGCTGCCGAACGGAAAGCTGCGTGAGCTGTGCGGAGAAATCGCCGCATCTCAGAACATCACCTTCGCCGAAAGCGAGCGCATACTTGAGAATCACCGTCTTTCGATGTTTTCAAGCTGCCGCTTCAAACCGTTCGGCGCCTACGTCCTCGCGGGATTTCTTATCGTGAGAATGGCGGAAGTCAAGAATTGCAGGCTTATCGCCGCAGCACTCAGCCGCGGTGTCACAGAAACAGGACTTCGGGAGGAGGTGCGCGGCAGTTATGTATAAGATAGGCGTTGTTGGAAGCCGCGCGAGGGTACTTTGCTTTCTTGCGGCGGGCTTTTCAGTATATGAAGCGGAAAGCGCGGACGACGCGGCAGTAAAGCTGAAAGAGGCGGCTGACGACGGCTGCGCGGTCATCTTCATCTCCCCTGATTATGCGGCATCTCTCCCAGATGAGCTTGCCAAATACGCGCAGACGCTGATACCCGCAATAATACCGCTGCCGCAGTCCGGAAGCGACTACGGTACAGAGCAGCTTCGCGGTGCAGTGATAAGAGCCGTGGGTGCGTACATCATTTTTAAAAAGTAATCAACTGACATTTCCCAAGTATCAGAAAGGATAAACCTATAATGGCTGAAGGAAAAATCGTAAAAATATCAGGGCCGCTCGTCATCGCCGAGGGTATGCGCGAGGCTAATATGTTCGACGTTGTGCGCGTCGGCAGCGACAAGCTCATCGGCGAGATCATCGAGATACACGGTGACCGCGCGTCGATTCAGGTTTATGAGGAGACTGCCGGACTCGGCCGCGGCGACGCGGTAGTGTCAACCGGAGTTCCGCTGTCCGTCGAACTCGGCCCCGGACTTCTGACAAACATCTACGACGGCATCCAGCGTCCGCTTGAGCGTATGAAAGCGGCAAGCGGCTCGAATATCAAAAAAGGCATCGACCTGCCCGCGCTCGACCGCTCGAAGAAGTGGAAATTTGTCGCAACGGCAAAAGTCGGTGACAGCGTAGTCGGCGGTGACATAATCGGATACGTTGATGAGACGGAGATAATCCGTCACAAGATAATGCTTCCGCCTGACTGCAAAGGTGAGATTCTGACCATCGCGTCCGGCGAATATTCGGTCACTGACACCGTCTGCAATATCAAGACCGGAAACGGCAGGATTGAGATCTCGCTCATGCAGAGATGGTCTGTGCGCCGCTCACGCCCGTATGTTGAAAAACTCCCGCCGAAGGAGCCGATGATAAGCGGTCAGAGAACCATCGACACGCTCTTCCCGATAGCAAAGGGCGGTACGGCATGTGTCCCCGGACCGTTCGGAAGCGGCAAGACTGTCGTTCAGCATCAGCTTGCGAAATGGAGCAACGTGGATATTGTCGTGT
>CAZMRH010000107.1:5538-6224 GCA_964568705.1 uncultured Lachnospiraceae bacterium | reverse complement strand
ATTTTGACGGAAAGAACGACCCGAGACGGCACGAGATAATCGATGCGATCTGCAAAAAGACTACTCCCGACACAATTTCGATCGAGGACGGACTTGCGCTTATCGCAGTCGTCGGACGCGCGATGGTCAAGGCACGCGGTACTGCGGCGAGATTATTCAATGCAGTCGCCGGCAAGGGTATAAATATCCGCATGATAGACCAGGGATCAAGCGAGTTCAACATCATACTCGGCGTGGATGAAGCCGATTTTGAAACTGCGCTGTGCGCGATATACGATGAGTTCGTGAAGTAAGGCCGCTTAATGAAAAAATCCTACTTAAAATACCTCTCGTCTATGCTACTGTTCGGTATGAACGGCATTGTGGCAAGCAAAATATCCCTCTCAAGCTACGAAATCGTTTTTTTTCGGACACTTATCGGGAGCCTTTTGCTTGTTCTCCTTCTGTACATCAGCGGACGGCGGTTTCACTTCAAAGAATACGGGAAAGATTTACTGTTCGTCGCGCTTTCCGGCGTGTCGATGGGGACAAGCTGGATGTTTCTCTATGAAGCGTACAGCGAAATCGGTGTCAGCGTCGCGTCACTCCTGTATTACTGCGGTCCCGTGATTGTAATGGCTCTGTCGCCTGTTATTTTCAAGGAAAAGCTGACTTTACCGAAGATTTTCGGGTTTCTGACCGTGTTT
>CAZMRH010000107.1:4858-5528 GCA_964568705.1 uncultured Lachnospiraceae bacterium | reverse complement strand
CGTCGGACGGGCTGAATTTCAACGGTATCATATGCGGCATCATGTCAGCTGTGACTTATACGGCTATGGTGATGTTCAACAAGAAGTCGGAAAGGCTGACCGGAATGGCAAACTCCGCAGTTCAGCTCACCGTCGCGTTCATCACCGTGTCAGTATTTACGGTGATACGTCAGGGATTTTCGATAAAGGTCGCACCTGACGACTGGATATGGATCGCAATCCTCGGTATCATCAACACCGGACTCGGCTGTTATCTGTATTTTTCATCGCTGTCGGAGCTTTCTGTACAGACTGTCGCTGTATGCGGATACCTTGAGCTGCTCTCGGCGGTAGTTTTCGCGACACTTCTGCTGCATGAAAAACTGTCACCGTATCAGATAGCGGGCGGCGTGCTCATCATCGCAGGCGCGCTGGTAGGTGAACTCATGCCGAGCCGTGATTTACACGGTAAGCATGAAGTCGGCAAGGTATCAGAGGGAAAATGATAAAGTACATATTTTTTGACATCAGATACACACTGATAAATGAGGACAAGGTGTGGGAGAAGCGATGTACCGAGCAAGCCGACACGGATAAAGCAAAACGCTTGGGCCTTTCTGCCGGACCGACATATCGGGATATTGTCTGTACGTCATAAAGCTATCTGCCGCAATACAGAACGATAATAAAA
>CAZMRH010000107.1:0-4804 GCA_964568705.1 uncultured Lachnospiraceae bacterium | reverse complement strand
TGGAGAGCTATACGGTAATGCGGTTTCTGTCCTGAAAGGTTATGCGAAAATTATTTTTTGGGCGTTATCGCAAATCAGCCGGACGGACTCAGAGACAGGCTGAAGACGCCCGGTATAGAAAAATATTTTGACATAATTATTTCCTCATGGGACTATCAGATAATAAAGCCTGACAGACGCATTTAAAATTTTACTTGAAGCGGCGGGATGCAGTCCGTGTGAAGCGGTAATGGTCGGGGACAGGCTTGACAACGACATTTGCCCCGCAAAGGCTTGCGGATTTATAACTGTATGGATAAGAACGGCTTCGACGGGATGCCGATACTGAAATCCGACCAATACATACCCGATTATAATATCGCATCGCTCGATGAGCTTGCGGATATGCTTATGAGGGAAAGACATAGAAAGTGAGGACAACACATGGCTAACAAACAATTTTCAAAGGAACAGCTTGCCGGATACATTACCTCTCTGCTCAAGGAGCAGCCGCTCGGACGTGCCTCCCTCATCAAAGAGGTCTTCAGACAGTGTCACGGCGGCAATGTGCCTAAGGGCACGAAGGATCCCGGCGTGTACGTCAGTCAACTGAAAAGCTACATCACCACCGCGATAGACGAGCTGACAGTTAAGGGCAGCATTCGGCTTGAGGATCAGAAGTACAAATTTATTCAAAAGACTATCGTCTTTGACAAGGACAAGTGCAAAAAGGCGATTTTAGACTTCTTGAGGATAAAGCAGTACACTAAAAAGGAGCTGTTTACCGAGCTTGAGCGGTACTTCGGTATTGACAAAGCTCTGGATGAGGATAACACGGCAAGGCTTCGCCAGGTATGCGGGCACATTCTCGCGGAGCTTCAGAACGGAAAGCTCATTCAGACGAACGCCGGAAAATACAGACTCTCCGAAAGGCAAAAGCCCAAGCCGAAAAAGCTGACAAAGGTCGAAGCGTTTGCCGAGATATTTGAGATTCTGCAAAAGAAGGGCGGCTCGTTCTTTGAAGCGTTTACGTGCAGCCTGCTTGAAAAATACTTCAACACCCTCGGTAAGGACGTGACCTCCTGCGTTATCACAGGCGGCACGAACGACGGCGGCATCGACTGCATCATCAACACGGTAGACCAGCTCGGCTTTGCGGATCACATCCTCATACAGTGCAAGTGCAGGAGAAATATTCAGGTGAGTGACACAGAGATACGCGAGTTTTTCGGTGCGATGAATATTCATTCCGGTTCACGCGGCATCATGATTACGACCTCATCCATTCATCCGCTTGCCGAGAAGACGCTGTCGCTGCTGAATAACTGCGTGGGAATCGACTGGACGAAGCTGTGTGAAATAATAGAGGCATGCGAGTTCGGCATAAAGAAGCTGAAAAACGACGCATACCAGATCGACAGAACGATATTCGACGACTGAATGTAAAAATCACGAAAGGTTTACCTTTCGTGATTTTTTTAATGTTTTCAGTCATCAACACGGTCGGCAAGCTGTATGCTGTATTTCTGATAAAATTCCTCGAAATATCCGCCGTCGAGTGCCTCTCGTATCTTCTCCATCAGTTGATTATAAAAGTACAGGCTGTGGCTGACGGCAAGTATCATGCCCAGCGCCTCCTTCGCCTTGATAAGGTGGCGGATGTACGCGCGGCTGAAGCCTCCGCCGCACGCCGGACAATGACAGTTCTCGTCAATCGGACGCGGGTCTGTCGCGTACTTTTCATTCTGTATATTCATCTTACCGTTCCACGTGAACACGTTGCCGTGACGCGCATTTCTCGACGGCATCACACAGTCGAACAAATCTACTCCTCGATGCACGCTTTCGATGATGTTCTGCGGTGTGCCGACACCCATGAGGTAGCGTATCATATCCTCCGGCATATACGGCTCGACCGCTTCGATTATGCGGTACATTTCATCAGCCGACTCACCCACAGCAAGTCCGCCTATTGCATATCCGTCAAGATCAAGCTCACGTATCTGCTTCATGTGCCCGATTCGCAGATCCTCATATGTGCTCCCCTGATTTATACCGAACAGCATCTGTTCGCGGTTTATCGTATCGGGAAGCGAATTGAGCCGCTCCATCTCAGCTTTACAGCGGATAAGCCAGCGTGTCGTGCGCTCGCAGGACTGCTTTGCGTACTTATATTCCGCCGGGTTCTCCACACATTCGTCAAACGCCATTGCAATCGTTGACGCGAGGTTCGACTGAATCTGCATACTTTCCTCAGGCCCCATGAATATCTTTCGTCCGTCGATATGTGAGGAAAAATATACACCCTCCTCTTTTATCTTACGGAGCTGTGCGAGAGAAAACACCTGAAAACCGCCACTGTCGGTGAGAAGAGGCCCCGTCCATCCGGTAAATTTACGAAGTCCGCCCATCTCGCGGATGAGCTTGTCGCCCGGTCTTATGTGGAGGTGATACGTGTTCGACAACATCACCTGACAGCCGACCTTTTCCAGATCATGCGACGAAAGTCCGCCCTTTATCGCGCCGCAGGTCGCCACATTCATAAATGCGGGGGTCTGCACCGTACCGTGCGGCGTTTCAAATACTCCGCGTCTTGCCTTGCCTTCTTTGCCGATTAGTTTATACATCAATTATTCCTCATATTCTTTTTCTCAGGTTGTGCGTGAAAACTGGCGCTCGATCGAGCTTTTCTTGATCTCGAACGCCACAGGCCGCCCGTGCGGACACGTCTTGACGCATTTGCCGTCAGCGTCAGGTTCTGTCAATAGTCTGTCGCATATCCACTTCAGATGTGCGTCACCGTACACACGCCCGCCCTTGATGGCCGCCTTGCACGACGCGCGGTAGAGTGACCTCTCGAAAAACTGCGTTTCGACCGCAGTGACAGTTCCCGTACCCTCCGCAAGCTCACCTGTTATCGTCGTGAACATATCGGCGGCGCTCTCGCGGCTTATTATCTCCGGTATCTGCGTTATTTCGCACGCTTTATCCGCGGTGACGCTCCATTCAAAGCCTGTTTTTCGTATCTCCTCGCCGTATGTTTCAAGTGTGTCAAGCTCCGCTTCTGTCAGCGTCACCTTTATCGGAAACATCAGTATCTGACCGTATTTTGCGTTACTCTTAAGCCGTGCACACAGCTCATCGAATATGATGCGTTCGTGCGCCGCGTGCTTGTCGATGAGCATGATGCGGTCGTCAAGCTCGACGATTATGTAGCAGTTGTACGCCTCTCCGATAATCGTGTAGTGCGGTACGCGCGGTTTATCATCTGTTTGCTCTGTACCTTCGGTATCGCTTTTCTGCGGTTCGGCAATACTTATCTGACTTCGCACCATATTTACCACTTCATCAGGGGATACGGTCGCCGACGCGGTCTTTGCCGCTTTTTCCTCATACGCACGGCGACTGTCATACATATCAGTTGTATGCGGTATCACGGGCGCGTCATCGCGGACGGAGGGTGATGTACTGACAGTTTTTGCAGTATCGGTTGCAGGTGACGCAGTCCACGGCACACTTTCGTCAGGCTTTTTTAAAAATGACTGAATCGTCAGTCCGCCGGATTTTGCGACTGATGCAGCGCCGTTTTTTACCGCCTCAAGTATCGCGGCAGTATCGGTCATATCGGCTGTATCATTACCGCTTATCACGAACTCCGGACGTGAGTCGAAGCGTGACAGTGCCGACATCACGGCATAGTAGACCGCTTCGTAAATTACCCGCTCGTTTGAAAATTTGACCTCGAGCTTCGCCGGATGGACATTCACGTCTACCGCCGACGGGTTCAGTTCGAGATTGAGCACGCAGAACGGGAATTTATCCTTTGGAATGTGCGATTCGTACGCCTGTTCAAGCGCCGCCATCACGGTGCGGCTTCTGACAAAGCGCCCGTTTATAAAGAAGTTTTCCATATTACGGTTTGCGCGTAGAAAATCGGGCGCGGAGACGTAGCCGTACACACGGATGCCGCCGTCGCTTCTGTCGACAGGCACAAGCCGTTTGGCGACGTCTTTTCCGTACACCGCATACACCGCCGACCACAGCTTTCCGTCGCCCGCGGTCGTGAATTTAGTCTCGCCGTCGGAGATGTATCTCACGGAGACCGACGGCACCGACAGTGCAAGTTTTTCTACCGTGCCGGTCACCGCCGCCGCTTCCGTATTATCCTTTTTTAAGAACTTGCGTCTCGCCGGAACGTTGAAGAATAACTCCTCCACGATCACCGAAGTGCCTGCCGCCGAGCCGCATTCGCACGCGTCGGTTATCACGCCGCCCTCGCAGGCTATTACCGCGCCCATCTCGTATTCCGGTGTCTTTGACATTATCCGCGTCTTTGATACGGACGAGATCGCCGCAAGTGCTTCACCGCGGAAACCGAGCGTGCCGATTTCCGCGAGATCCTCCGCCGTCGCGATCTTGCTTGTCGCATGACGAAGTATCGCCAGCGGCAGATCCTCCTTCTCGATTCCGCAGCCGTTATCGGTCACGCGGATAAACGTGATGCCGCCGTGCTGTATCTCAACGGTGATCTTCATTGCACCCGCGTCGACCGAATTTTCAAACAGCTCCTTGACGACTGACGCGGGTCGGTCAACGACCTCGCCCGCCGCAATCAGATTGGCAACGCTTATATCAAGAACATTTATTATTCCCATTACGGATTTTGCCTTTCGTTTTCGGTTCTTTTCTTCTTTGCCGTGAAGAAGTGGAAATAAGATAAATTAGAATTTGTCGGGGTAAAGCAAAACAAAATTGGTATCGGTAGGGGCGCACCCGTGTGTGCGCCCGGGAGCCTAAATAATCACGCATAAACAATCCGTCTGTT
>CAZMRH010000106.1:1384-6271 GCA_964568705.1 uncultured Lachnospiraceae bacterium | reverse complement strand
ACATCATAATCAGCACCATCATTATCTGCAATTCCTTTTTTACCTACAGTGGGTGTACCATGCTTTTCACAAAGATAATCCTCTAAACAAGAATCACCATAAGGATTATCTACATAAGCAATTTCATTTAATCCTTCTTTAACTCTTTTAGTATTTATATCTGAGAATTCTTTTTTAATATACTCATTAAGTTTTTTTCTAGCTTCTCTTGTAAGTGTACATTCAAGACAAGAACTAATTGCAAAATCTTGTATAATACCACCTTCATTGCCATTGTAATCTTTCTTTACCATTTGTATTATACGATCAATTCTTTTGTAAGTTTGAGTATCTTTATTTAATACGGCTTTACTTGCTTGAGATGCTGTCATATTTGCAAAACATTCTTTTGCTTGACATTTTCTTCCTCTTTCTGGAAAACATGTTGAGTTACATACATGTATTCGTATTCTTTTTGGACGAGGATCCTTTAAAAAAATTGGAGCCCATCTACAAGTATCCGGATTACTTGTAGCACCATACATCCACCCAGCATTTAATATCGTTGCATCTTTATATGCATTTTCAAAAAGCTTTTTTTGTTTTAATGCTTTATCACTACACATGGATAAGATAAATGATACACCTCTATTCTCTTGTTTTATTCTATCTTCTGAAAATGAATTTGTTGGGAGTAACAAGAGAACTACTAGAATTATTGAAAATAAATTTTTCATTTGTATTCTCCTATAAAAGATTAGTCTAATTTATTTTATACAATAAATTAGACTATACGACTACTACTAATTTTCTACTTTAGTAACATTACCTTCTGAATCTACTTTAACAGGAATATCTTCTTCTTTCTTTAAACTATATAAAGCAGCTTCTAGATTAAACATGTTATGAGGAATCTTTGTAGGAACTCCTTCTTTGTCTAATTCCATGCCAGATAATCTATTGCAAAGAAGCATAAATACTTGCTTAGTTACAGACTCTAATACTTCTTTCTTCTCTTCCTCTTTCTCACAAGTTTCTAGTATCTTTTGTACTTGTGGGTGTGTTTCTATATTTATAAAGATATTCCCCTCTTTATTTACAAGATCTATACCTTTAAAATCTTCTGTTATTATTGCTTTAGAATTTCTTTCAATATCTAAAAACAATGTGTTATCATACAATAAATGTATCATTTTAATCTCCTTTATTTTTAATTTCTAATTCATTAAACTTAGTTTCAATCCATTCTGAAGCTAAGTCTTCATCATAAAAACTAGGTGATGTTCTTATATCGCCTTTGTAATTAACTTCAGCAAAATAAGGATTAGCACCACCCCTAGAATTTACAAATATTTTACCTTCTAATATATTTCCTCTTTTATATACAGTTACCAATTTATAATTATTCATGTAGTTCTCCTTTTAACTTTATAGCATTAGCAACAACTAAGTATTCATATAGTTTTTGTAAAGCTAATTCTTTTGAAATAATTTTACCTGTTTCAATATTAAAATTCTTTTCATCTAAACAGGCAGAACTTGTCACAATCTCAAAACCATTAAACAATGTAAGTAAACATACAGTTGTTTTCTTTCCTATATGAAAATATTCTTCATTAGATATATAATCATTTAAATTCATCTATTCCCTCCTTAGATTTAGTAGATATTCCCTTTAAACATTTTTTAGGAGAATACCCTGTACAATAATTGTTTGTTCTAGCTAGTTTATCCGTTACTATTACATCTTCTAAAGCAACATTATAATGTTTAGCTATTATCGAAGCTAATGACTCTTCTATATCAATATAATTAAACATCTTTAATCCTAATCCTGTAATGTTATCATCAGAATCAACATAATACTTTAAGATTCTTTTTACATTGGTTATTGGTATCACACTATTTACATCATCTAAAGATGTAAACGAAAATGCTTCCTCAAATAATCTTTCTAAATCATTGTTCTGAGAATCCATTAGTCTTACAAGTTTTTCACTGGTAAAGGATACTAATGGAGTTGTATCTTTTAAATAATCTAATGCACCATGTAAACAAAATAAAAAGAAAGCTTTTAAATTTTTATCTTCAATCAATATATCATCTATGTTTTCAATAGCATGTTCTGTCTTTGAAATGTTATATTTAAAATTTATAATAATAGATCTTCTTCCTAATGAACCAGCATCATCTTGTATTCGTGGAAGTACATTTCCAATAAGTAATATTTTACAAGGTAAATTACTTGTATAATATGTACAATATTTTTCATTTATTGGTAATGCTTCTCCTGATATAAGTGAATTTAATTTACCTCTTAAATTATTACACACTTTGTCAGGCAATTCATTTACAACCATTAAAGGTGATACTTTAAAAGGTGATAAAGCATATTGATTAGATTCTAAATCTTGAAATGTAGTAGTTAAATTATTTAAGTTTTTATTTCCTGTTAATAAATATCCAAACAACTTTGCTAATGTACTCTTACCACTACCCGCTACACCATATAAAATAAGTGTTTTATCTAATGATAGTATTCTTCTTGGAAGTAATAAGTATCCTAACATCTTTTGTAATACAGATATTTGCATACCATAATATAGCTTCTTACCAGTACATGTGGGTTTAAATAGTTTTGGATTATCTTTTAGAGGAATAACAGATAAATCATTTAATAATTGTTCATATTCTTTTTTAAGATCTGATAATGGAAATGATGTATATATAAATTTTTCAAAGTCAGTTCCTTTTATATATGCACTTGTATTTTTATTTTTTAAACAATGTAAAAATTCAGAATCAATATTAAAAGGAAGCTTTGTAAAGCTTAAAAAATTAGGAGTATGAGGAGTAATTTTAGAATCATATACATCTAAAATACCATTTTGTACATGATAATAAAGTTTACTTTTCATACTCCCATATATAAAAGAATTAGAATCTGTAAGAGTTAATATTGGTTTATTTAAATCAACATACATATTACAGGTAGTTTTAGATAAATTTGCTCTTACAGAGTGTGTTTTAAATGGAAATAATTTTAAATAAAAATTTTCTATAATAATATCTAATTGTTTTTTATATATACATCTATATGTATAATCTTTATAGTAATAAATCCACGTACCGTATACATCATTATTTAATGCAAATATATATGGATGTGTTCTCCAAAATAATTGTGAAATAAATGAATAATCTTCTAAAGATTCTTCAGTTATTTCGTTTAAATCTACAGGTATGTACTCATCACAAACACTAGAATATTCTGTAAATAAATATTTATTAAAATCATCATCTAATATTTTAAATAATTCTATCTTTAATGTATCTATACTATCATTTATTTTCTTAGACTTCTTTTGTTCTCTACTAGTTCTATCTAACTCTTTCTGTATATCAGCTCTATATGGAGAACTAAAACCATATGCTTCAGGTAAATTTTTATTTTTAGCATATGAAACACAATAATTATATGCAGATAAAATAGGATTAGCATTATTGTTATAAGTTAATAATCGTTCCCATTTGTTTTCTTTTCCCCATTTTGTTTCTTTGTATATATAAGAATCTTTAAATATTGAATCTATAATAGTAACATTCTGACAGATCTTAACCAAAGTACTTACAAGCATGAAAGCTTTCTTAGATACATCAGTTACTTCATATCCTTTAATTTCTAATGTATTTATATCTATATCCGTTTCTTCAACTAATCTTCCAGTAGTATATATAGAATTAAAATTATTAGATTGCATGCATATCTCTAGTACCTTTTCTTTAATTCTACATTTGGAATATTCTGGTAATTCCTTTATATCTGTATATATAATTGGTGTTTTAGTATGTATAATATCTTCTGTATCTATAACATTTGTAACTTTATTATATCGTATAGTACTATCTTTAATAATATTTCCTGCAAACACTACAAACTTTCCTACAATATCTCCTGCAAAAATTTCTACATGTTTACAGAAACCATTTAAAGTTGTATTTATTTTATTTACTGATTTTAATTTTAGTTTATCTTTACTATCTACTAATAAATATATATGTATCCCTTTTCCAGAGATAGATTTTTCTATAATGTATCCTTCAATATTTAATGTATTTAATAATGTATTTAATTCCATTGAAAAATTTAAAGGTATAATATTTTTTTCTTTAATATCTTCAATCCCTTGTTCTGTAATACCATCTATGTCTATTACAAGTATTCTATCATCTTTAAATATTGTATATCCTATTTGAATTCTCTTATTCTGTTTACTTAATTTATAATCTATACACTCTTTTAAGGAATATTGATTTCCTTTTTCATTCCACTTTTCTGATGAAGTATTGATTCTTAAAGGAGCTTTACCTAGACTTGGAAGCCATTGATTTCTTTCTTTTAGATAGTTTAAAACATTTAAATCCAACATAACCTATATCTCCCACAATAAATAATTAAGTAACACATTCTATTTTAATCGTCAATAATAAACTTGACACACTTCATGAGTTGAATTATGTTTGTATTAACATAAATCTAACATTACCTGCACAGTAATGTTCCCACGACCCGAAGATAAACAACATCTTCGGGTTTTTTTATTTGGCATCATACCAACTATAACCCTCATGAGCTTCTACAATATTTGTATCAGCTCCTTTAATACCAACTCTATCAAAGACATATTTAAATCCTGATATCATGGCATCATTCATTAAATCTTTTATTGTTTCAACACAATATTCATTACATTCTACAAGAATTTCATCATGCACTGTAGCAATTAGTCTTGCCGGTAAACTTCTGTTAATTATTTCGTAGTCTAATTTCATTATAGCATACAAAATACTTTCAGCAGCAGAACCTTGAACAGGTGTATTTAGACTACACGTATAATAATTCTCTTC
>CAZMRH010000106.1:0-1284 GCA_964568705.1 uncultured Lachnospiraceae bacterium | reverse complement strand
GCTTGTTGTCTTTCTTGTTTAGTTATATCAGCTTCTTCTTTATGTAACAATAATGAAGCCGTGTGTTTGTATAAGTCTTTACCTTGTTTATATGCGTCAATCATTCTCTTTTCGTTAGATAATATTGCCGCAACTCTAACTTCAACTTGAGAATAATCAGCACACACCATTATACAACCTTTGTTTTGAGGAACGAATAATTTTCTATACCATTCTTCCCTCGGAAAATTCTGTATGTTTGGTTGCATACTACTTAGTCTTCCTGTATCTGTATATGCTATTTTATATTCTGGATGTATCCTATTTGTTACAGGATTTATAAAAGACTTTAAGCTTTCTCCATATGTACTAATATACTTAGTATATTTTTTATAATTTACTAATGGTGTTAACGAAGGAACTTCGTGTAAATGTTTTTTGATTGTATTTGCATCTGTAGATATTGCTCCTTTATCTGTTCGTTCCCAAGAAGCCATTATAGATTTATCAACGTTGCTAGTTAACCATTCACCTAATTGTTTTGAAGAATTTAAATTGATATCTTTAAAAGTACTAAGACAGTCTGTATATGATTCTTCACTTTTATTATTCCATTCTTTTATTAGTATATCTAAAGCATCTGTATCTAAATAAATTCCTATAAGTTTCATACGTGCTAATGCATTTAATACTCCACAAGTAATTTTAAAACTATCAGTGTTTAAAACTTTTGCATTACAAAGTTTCTCACCAACCATTAAAGTATATATGGGATCTAACCCAGCATATTGAATCTGTTCTTCTGATAATGTATCTAAAGACCAATTACTTCCTTGTTCTTCTTTATTTATTTCGATATCAAACAAGGATTTCATACATGCAAATAAACTCTTAGGATATTTAATTGTGCTCTTAGTGTCAGGATATTTACTTCTTAATGCAGTAGAATACATACACATTGTGTCTTTTGTACGTATAAAAGGAATGTCAAACTCTTGTTGAAGCATTGGTAAATCAAACATCGCATTATGAATATAAAACTTATTTGATTTTAGAAACGTTGCTAAATTAGATTTATCTTTACTATTTAAAGTAAATAAATCAAATACAAAAGAAATATATTCATCTTCTTTATGATGAATTGCTATTTGAAGTAATCTTATTTTAGCTACATGAACTCTTAATCCTGTAGTCTCTGTATCTAAGCCAAAATAATCATGTATTCTTGGAGTATCAATAAGTAATTTTATGGCTTGACTTATGTTTTTATTGGTAATAAAATGTATGTTATTCATGATTCAATCC
>CAZMRH010000105.1:0-6281 GCA_964568705.1 uncultured Lachnospiraceae bacterium | reverse complement strand
AAACGAATAGCTCCCTTAACTCAAATACCCACCGAAAAATGATATAATCCCCATAGTGTAGTCCTGACTTTTTGTTTTTTCAGGTGTCTACTTTATGGGGATTATATCAAAAATTCGGTGGGTATTGTTTATTTTTATCTGTTCCGCGCCGCGACGACCGCTACTTACACGTTGAATCTGAAAAGCACCACGTCGCCGTCGCGTATTACATACTCCTTGCCCTCACTGCGGATTAGCCCCTTTTCTTTTGCCGCGCTCATCGAGCCGCATGCGACAAGATCATCGAACGAAACTATCTCCGCACGGATGAAGCCGCGCTCGAAATCGCTGTGAATCTTTCCGGCAGCCTGAGGAGCTTTCGTACCCTTTGTGATTGTCCACGCGCGCACTTCCTTCGGACCTGCCGTGAGATAACTGATAAGTCCGAGCAGGGAATAGCACTCGCGCGACAGCCGCTCGAGTCCGCTTTCATTTATGCCGAGGCCTGCGAGGAACTCAGCTTTTTCAGCCGCGTCAAGCTCCGCGATCTCCGCTTCGATTTCCGCGCATACAGGAACGACACCCGCACCCTCTGCCTTTGCGGTCTCTGCTACTTTGTTATATAACTCGTTGTCGGCAGATACGCCGCCCGCCTCATCCTCACTGACGTTTGCAACGTAAATAACAGGCTTCAACGTTAGAAACTGGGTATCGCCGAGCAGAGCCTTGTCGTCGTCGGAAAGGTCAAGCGTTCTTGCGCATTTTCCGTCTGACAGGTGCGCCATGATGCGCTCATACAGCGCAAGCTGGCCTTCAAGCGTTTTGTCACCCTTCATCATTTTCTTAGTCTTGTCCATGCGTCTCTCAAGTGTGTCCATGTCGGAGAAGATAAGCTCAAGGTTTATCGTCTCAAGGTCGCGCATCGGATCGACATTCCCGTCAACATGGATTATGTCGCTGTCCTCGAAACATCGCAGTACATGCACAACCGCGTCAACGTCGCGTATGTGCGCGAGGAACTGATTGCCGAGTCCCTCACCCTTGGACGCGCCCCGTACAAGTCCGGCGATGTCGACAAATTCGATAACGGCGGGTGTATACAGCTCCGGATGATACATTTCGGCAAGTACATCGAGCCTGTGATCCTTGACGGGTACCATGCCGACATTCGGCTCTATCGTGCAGAACGGATAATTTTCCGACTGAGCACCCGCACCTGTGAGTGCGTTGAAAAGGGTACTTTTGCCGACATTCGGCAGACCTATTATTCCGAGCTTCATATTAAAATAATCCTTCCGAGAGTATAAGGTTTGATAACAGCACTCACACATTATACGATAAATCAGCGATTATATCAAGTAAAATGAGGCAAAAAAAGATAAAATTCACTGCTAATTTGCCGGCATAACACGCATCCGTCACAAGGTCATCACCTTATGGCACTATAATCTGTACAAATAAAAAAATAATTGCAGAAAAATATTTACTTATGTGAAAGAATGTGCTATAATAAGATATATATTTGTGCGGTCACAGACCGCACGGCAAAAAATATGTTTATATACCCGCAATACCCCGGATATGATCAAATGAAAGAGAGGATATTCTGATGGGAACAAAAATTCTTGTAGTCGACGATGATGCCAACATCTGCGATCTGCTCAGACTCTATTTTGAAAAAGAGGGATACGAGGTAAAAACGGCAAGCGACGGTGCTGAGGGCGTAAGCTTCTTTAAAATTTACGAGCCTGATCTCGTTCTTCTCGACATCATGCTTCCCAAGAAGGACGGCTGGCAGGTATGCCGCGAGATTCGTGAGGTATCGCAGAAGCCGGTCATTATGGTAACGGCAAAGGGCGATGTGTTCGATAAGGTGCTCGGACTTGAACTGGGTGCTGACGATTTCGTGGTCAAGCCGTTTGATATGAAAGAGCTTTCGGCGAGAATCAAGGCAGTGCTTCGCCGTTACAGCGCGCGTGAGAGCCAGAATGACGACGAGGTCATCAAGTTTGAAAATATTGAGATAAGCCTGCAGAAGTATGAGCTGAAGCTTAAGGGCAAGCCGGTCGACATTCCGCCTAAGGAGCTTGAACTGCTTTACTTCCTCGCATCCAACTTCAACCGTGTGTTCACACGCGATCAGCTTCTGGACAAGGTCTGGGGCTTTGATTACCTCGGTGACTCACGTACTGTTGACGTACATGTTAAGAGACTTCGTGAGAAGCTCGAAGGTGTGTCGAACGAATGGATGCTCAAGACTGTATGGGGCGTAGGTTATAAATTCGAGCTTATCCAGTAATAATACTATAGCCGAAACAGGGGAGGAGAATGCCGTAAGGCTCCTCCCCTTGTCATACTATAGGCAAATCATATTGAAATAAGGGAAAGCTATGTTTAAAAGTGTATTTTTAAAATACATCGCGGCGTTTATGCTGATCATTCTGTTCAGCTTTCTTGTGCTGACGGCGATCATTGCAACCATTGTAGATGATTACGGCACGAATGAAAGACTGAACAACATGAAAAACTCGACTGAAACGGTGGAGATATTCTTCCAAAAGCACTATAAATCAACGAATTATACAACGTTTGAGGATTATCTCAGGTATGAAAACAAAAGGATAGACACGATACTCGGGCTTTTGTCCTCGGACGTGCAGAAAATGACGATATTTGTAACGGACAGTGAAGGCCATGTCCGCTATATCGCAGGCTCTAAGGATGTTATTACCTCTGACGAGATAAATGCTGACAAAAACGGCGAATACACTGTGCCCAAGGCTGTGGTTGACCGCGTCATGACGGAGAACCCCGACGACATCACATATTCGTCGAATCTTGACGGCTTCTATAAAATCGCGCATATGACCTATGCCATCCCATTGAACATCGAAGAATTCAACGGAACGATATTTGCGGCGACCTGCGACTATTCTATGAGCGTGCTGCTCAATTCTATGATAAAGACGGTCATCATGTCGAGTTTGTGGATTATGTTTGCGTCATTCGTTGCCGTTTACTTTATCACCGAGCGGTTCATCGCACCGATACGCGAGATGAGACGCGCGGCGAAGAATTTTGCCAACGGTGACTTTGAGGTGCGCGTAAACGTGACGGGCAACGATGAGGTGGCGGAGCTCGGACAGGCGTTCAACAATATGGCGTCCTCGCTTGCGACGATGGAGAACATGCGCGCGACCTTCCTTGCGAATGTATCGCATGACCTCCGCACGCCTATGACGACGATTTCCGGCTTCATCGACGGCATAATCGACGGAGCGATACCGCCGGATAAGCATGAATATTACCTCGGCGTTATCGCGTCCGAGGTGAGGAGACTGTCAAGACTTGTATCGCAGCTTCTCGAACTGTCTCGTATGCAGGCGGGTGAGCGTAAATTTACGATGACCTCGTTCGACGTATGCGAGCTTGCGCGTGAGATACTCATAGCGAGCGAGCAGCGAATTAATAAGAAAAATCTTGACGTTGAATTCGAGTGCGACGAATACAATATGTACGTGCTGGCAGACCGTGACGCTATCCATCAGATACTTTACAACATCTGCGACAACGGAATCAAGTTCTCGCGTGAGGGCGGAAAGTATCAGATAAATATAAAGGACATCGGGCGCAAAGTGGAGATAAGCGTGCGCAATGAGGGCGAGGGTATATGTGAAGAAGATCTTCCGTATGTGTTCGAACGGTTTTACAAGGGTGACAAGAGCCGCGGACTTGATAAGACGGGAGTCGGACTCGGAATGTTCATCGCAAAGACGATAATCGACGCGCATAATGAGACGATAAAAGCGGAGAGCGTTCATGGCGAATGGTGTAAGTTTACGTTTACGCTTGAAAAATCGCAGCAGACCCGCATCACACCGCCGGAGGAAAAAGCATGATTGAATATACGGCGACCTGCCTGTTCGGACTTGAGGGACTGCTCGGGCGCGAGATTGACGAGCTCGGTTATCACCGCATCGAGACGATGGACGGTAGAATAACCTTTGAGGGGGATGTCGCGGCGGCGGCCGTCTGCAATATCGGACTTCGCTTTGCAGAGCGGTTGTATCTGCACCTCGCATCCTTTGAGGCGACCACCTTCGATGAGCTGTTCGAGGGTGCGGCGAAGGTAGAATGGGAAGCGTATATAGGTAAAAACGATCAGTTCCCGGTAAAGGGACACGCGATAAAGAGTAAGCTCTTTTCAGTACCGGACTGTCAGAAGATTATCAAGAAATCAGTCGCAAAACGGCTCGGCGAACACTACGGACTGAACATTTTACCGGAGACGGGCGTGAAGTATCAGATAGAATTCTTCATTTTCAAGGATCGCGCGTCGCTGATGATCGACCTGTCCGGAATCCCGCTTCATAAGCGCGGCTACCGTCCCGAGACTGTGACCGCGCCGCTCCGTGAAACGCTTGCCGCGGCACTTGCCGCGTTTGCAAGGCCGCGTGAGGATGTGCTTTTCTGGGATCCTTTCTGCGGCTCGGGCACTATCGCTATCGAAGCTGCGATGATGATGAAGAACATCGCGCCGGGACTGAACCGCAGCTTCGCGGCGGAAGAAATGCCGCAGTTTGCAGGGGCGATCTTTGATGACGCAAGGCAAACGGCAAGAAGTGGGATAAAAACGGACACCGCGTTTGAGGCGTTCGCGTCGGATATCGACGAAAACTGCGTCCGCATCGCCGAGGAATCAGCAAAGCGCGCGGGAGTTTCCGATATTGTGAAGTGCTTTCAGATGGACGCGATGAACATTGAAAAGGGCGGACGGCGAGGTACTGTCGTGACGAATCCGCCGTACGGCGAGCGACTGATGGATCCCGCTGCCGCCGAAAAGCTGTACCGCGATATGGGTAAAAGCTTTGAGCGGCTCGATATGTGGCAGATATACGTCATAACATCAAACGAGAGCTTTCAGCGGTTGTACGGCAGACGCGCCGACAAGATACGTAAGCTCTATAACGGAATGATACCGTGCCTCTATTATCAGTTTTTCAAAAGCCCCAAACGTGGCGGCTGACAAAAGAATAAAACCTGATGCCTTCGGGAATACTGCTATAAAACAGTGTTTTCGGAGGCATCTTTTGGAGATATATAAGGAAAAATTGAGTGGAGTGTTCAATTCCGACGTGGCGATGATGGACAAGATCCTGCGGGTGAATGAGAGCTTTGACTTGATAAAACGCACCATGACGGTAAACGGCACACGGCTCGTCATGTACTACATTGACGGTTTCGTCAAGGCTGAGATGATGCAGAAGCTGATGCTGTATCTGGTGACGGTAAAGGATTTCGGCGACGGATCGGAAGGCGCGGCACAGAAATTCGCGGATGAATCGGTGCCGAGCGTTGAGGTCGACGTAAGTAACTCCGCCGATATGCTGGTACTGATGGTAATGTCGGGCTGTACGGCGTTTCTCGCGGAGGGCTTCGGTAAAAACGCGATAATAATAGACGCCAGAACATATCCCGCAAGAAATACCGAGGAACCTGAAAACGATCGTGTAATGCGCGGAAGCCGTGACGGCTTTGTCGAGACACTCATCTTCAATACCGCGATGATACGCCGCAGGATACGCGATACTTCGCTCACGATGGAATATCTGAATGTCGGAAGCGAGTCGCGCACAGATATGACGCTGTGCTATATTTCGGGACGTGCCGACGCGGAATACGTGAAGCTGCTTCGCGACAGGTTGAAAGCCCTCGATACTGACGCGCTGACGCTGGGGCATCAGAGCGTGATCGAAAGCCTGATACGGCAGAGATGGTATAATCCGTTCCCGAAGGTGCGGTATACTGAGCGGCCTGACGCGGCATCGGCAACGATACTTGAGGGCGGCATAGTGCTTCTTTGTGACAACAGTCCCGAGGCGATGATATTTCCGACGTCGATTTTCGATTTCCTTCAGGAGACCGACGACTACTACTTCCCGCCGCTTACCGGCACATACCTCAGGGTGATACGCCATATCGTATTCTGGCTGACGATGGTGCTGACACCGGTGTGGTATCTGCTCCTGATGAACGAAGCGATGCTGCCGGAATGGATACTCTTTATCGTCCCGAAAGAGGCGGGCGAGATACCGCTTATCGTGCAGCTTTTCCTTGCGGAATTCGCGCTTGACGGACTTAAGCTCGCATCGCTCAATACGCCGAGCGTACTGTCAAATTCGCTGTCGGTGGTCGGAGGACTTCTGCTTGGTGACTTTGCGGTAAAGGTCGGCTGGCTGACACCCGACGTGATACTTTATATGGCGTTTGTCGCAATAGCAAATTTCTCGCAGCGCTCCTAC